>JANNQQ010000340.1:0-6404 GCA_031400835.1 Actinomycetes bacterium
AGCGCGGTATCGGCGCCAATCTTCGTAGCGCGCACGCTGAGTCGCCCCGAGGTGTTGATCGTCCCGCCGGCAACCTTGTCCTCGACGGTGACCTCGATCGGCACCGGCTCCCCGGTGAGCATCGACTGATCGATTGCGGAGAATCCCTCAACGACGACGCCATCGGTGGCGATCCTCTCGCCAGGCCGAACAACGAAGAGGTCGCCGACCTGAAGCTCGTCGATCGGCACAAGCACCTCGACACCATTGCGCAACACGCGAGCCTCCTTGGCGCCTAGCTCGAGCAGTGCTCGGATCGCCTCACCTGACCGGCTCCGAGCGCGCGCCTCGAGGTACCGACCGACCAGAATCAGCGTGGTGATCACCGCAGCGACCTCGAAGTACATGTGCGCCTCAAGGCCTGCAGCGAGCACCACGACCGACCATCCCCAGGCGGCCAGCGTGCCGACCGAGACGAGCGTGTCCATCGTTGCCGCACCATGACGCGCGTTCTGGACAGCCGCGCGGTGGAACGACCAGCCCGCCCACAAGACGACGGGGGTCGAGAGAGCGAACGCGACCCACTCCCATTCCGCGAACTGAAGCGGCTCGAGCATCGTGATCAGGACGAGCGGGATGCTGGCTGCCGCTGCCACGATCAGACGAGCGCGGAGCGCCCGAGCTGCCTCCGGTCCTCGTGAGACTGCGTCCTTCGGGAGAACTGCTCGATAGCCGGCAGCCTCGACCGCCAGAAGCAGACCGTCCACCGTGACGAGCTCCGGGTCGAACGTGATGGCGGCCCCGTCGGTGGCGTAGTTCACGGTCGCCTCGACCCCGTCCAACGTGTTCAGGTTGCGCTCGATGCGCGACGCACACGAAGCGCAAGTCATCCCTTCGACCGCGAGCTGAACGCGCTCCATTGGCCGGCCGGGCTGCGCGACGAGTGTCATGAGGTCTCCTCCGTATGGATACCTCACTATACCCCAACGGGGTATAGTTATGGGCGTCGTTGGTGAATCACAAGCGCCTGCCCGCGTCGGTCACCGACCAGATCGCATCGACCTCTAGGCGGCCGTGTAGATCGCGTCGTACGAGTCGATTGCGAGACGGAGGCGCTCGCGGGCTGATGCGAGGATCTGCGAGACCCGCGACTCCGAGACGCCGTACATGCGTCCGATCTCGGCTCCGCCGATCAGGTGCACGTGGACGAGCGTCAGCACCTCGCGTTCCCGCTCCGGGAGCTGCGCGATCGCGCGCTTGAGGATGTCGCTGCGCTCGCCCGCGAGCAGTGACGTTTCGGGATCGCCGTTGTCGAGAGGCGCCTCTATCGTCTCGCCGATCTCGGCGGGTGACGACTCTGCCGTGTGGACCTTGGCACTGAGTGAGACGATGTCAGCCCGCTCGAGCTCGGAGAGTCGGGTACGGAGGTCGTCGATCGGAATCTCAAGGGTTGCCGCGAGCTCGTGCTCGGAGGGAGCCCGGCCCTCGCGGAGCTGGTACGCGTCCCGCGCCTCATTCGTTTCGCGCTCGAGCCGTCGCACCGAGCGTGGTGCCCAGTCGAGGCGACGTAGCTCGTCGACGATTGCTCCGCCGACGCGTGTCCATGCGAACTGCTCGAACGTTGCGCCTTTGACCGGGTCGAACCGGTCGACCGCCGCCATAAGCGCCATCAACCCACACGAGATGAGGTCGTCGAGGTCGTAGTGGGACGGAATGACGCGGGCCTTCCGCGAGGCGAGGTACCTGACCATCGGCGCGTACGACATCACCAGCCGGTCGCGAGCCTTGATGTCCTTGGCCGTCTTCCAGGAGCGCCAGAGAGCTTCTGCCTCGTTCGGAGAGAGTCGTCTCTCTGCCGTTACGGCGACGTTGCCTTGCATGTCGTACCTCCGCAGGAAGGTCGAACCGGGTTGATAGGGGACAGGGCCTCATCGGCGGTGTGCGGGGCACGAGCCGATACGCCATCTCAATGCTTCGACCTCACCTCTTGGTCCGCGTTGCGGTCACCGTTCGTCGACCCGTGCCGTACGTCGAATCGGTGACTCGCACCCGCGCGGCGGCATGAACACAGCGATCGGCGTCTGGTTGCGAGGGGGGTGTCTCCGGCCAGCCCTCAAGGCACCCAGGGGTCAACTATGCAAGCGATCTGACGAGGGCGCAGAACCCCGAGGCCGCCAACGGGCGAGTCTCGGTGGGTGTGTTACACCAGGATTTGTGCTGCCAACCGTGGCGAGCAGCCCTGCGATACGAGCGCGGTGGCCACGTGGAGGTCGGCGTCCGAGGCCGCGACCTGCTCGGCGAGAAACGGGTCGTAACCCGCCTCCAGGAGAACCTTGAGCCGCCAGTTTTCAACGAGGGTTGCCTCGTTGCGGACGTGCGGTTCCTCGGTGAGCTCCGTATCCATGACGCTTGAGATCGGCAGCACCAGTCCAGGCTTTAGCCTGCACTGATGGAGGCGGGCGCGGCGCCCTAGGCCGTGTCGGCGCTCGGCATCGAAGGCAGCTCGGTGATCGCGGCCGCAGCGCGGTTCTCAGCCTCGGTCGCCTCAATGATCTCGTGGCGGTACACCGGGATCTCGACGGGCGCATCGATACCGATGCGCACGGATGACCGCGTTACCTCGAGCACGGTGACGGTGATGTCGTCACCGATGCGAACACGGTCACCGACCTTGCGGGTTATCACGAGCATGCTGCGCCACTCCCTGCTTGGTCGATCAGCTTCCGGATACCCGCATCGTGCCATGCGGATCGGCCCGCACGCCGTATCCGTCAGCGTGCGATCGCGTGCGCGCGTGGATCTGAAGCGGTCTTGATCGAGGTGGTCTGCAGTGCAGAGAGGAGAGGCTGGCGGACGTCGTAGCTTCGGACGCCGTTGATGACCTGGCGCCCGTGTCGAGTGCCGGCGTTGACGACGATGGGTGCGGCGAGGTTGATCGTGCAGTCCTCAAGCCTTTCGCCGGCCCGGATGACGCACAGGACCTCTGTGCCTTCGGGGTCTTCGAGTGAGAGGGCGGTGGCATCGTCCTCAGAGACACTGACCTCGTAGTCAAAGAAGAACGCCCCTGGCGAGGCAACCGGGACGGCGAGTGAGGGGTGCTCCGTTGATTGGAGCCAGTGGAAGGGTGAGTCGTCCGCGGTGGCGATCAGGGCGTACAACGTTCCCTCAAGGCCGATCAGGCCCTCCGGGAGGAGAACGAGCGCGTCGTCGTCGATCTCAACCTCGCCGAACCTTGTGCTCTCGAGAAGCATCTGTTTGTTTCTCCTTGGTGCTAACTCGGCATTCCTAGGGCGGTGATGGTCTGACGGCGATCCAACTGAGTCTGGCGGGATACAGCCCCGCGGATCCGTGTTCGGATGCGACATCCATGACTTGAGATACGACTGCGTTCCTGCTCGGGGCGGGGTAGGTGTGAACCGCCCTGCCCAGCGCCCGGATCGCCACGTTCGGAGGGTCCTCCGTCCGGGGCTGGTCCTACGCTGCCGCCATGACACTAGGCATCGTTGTTTTCGGGCTGGTGTTTCTCGTCGGTCTCGCGCTCGGGACGATCACGCGTCGACCACTCACCACCGCTGGCATCGTGGTAGGCGCCTTCGCGGCGCTCCTCGTGATCCAGGCGCATGAGCCGTTCGTCGCCTTTGCGGCGTTCGCACTCATCGGTCTCGCGGGCATCGTCGTCGACTCCGTGCGCGAGACGGTCGGGCTCCTGCTCGGCAGGTAGTTACGCTTACACCACGCGGGCGTGGCGGAATTGGTAGACGCGCCGGGCTTAGGACCCGGTGAGCTTCGGCTTGTGGAGGTTCAAGTCCTCTCGCCCGCACTGGTTGCCTGTAAGCAGTTCCGGCTTGCGCCGGATCGGAAACCGCGGAGCGGCGATTGTCCGCTGCGCGAGAAGAGCCCTAAAGCCGGGGAATCAAGGTTCCCCAAGTACTCCCCGCCGGCTGAACCCGACTCAATCAACGATGAGTCCGAAGCCGGGGCTGGCTGATTCAGGGCCTGAGCGAAGCCATCAAAGGCTCCACCGCACGCCGCTCCAGTAAACCGCGGTCATCTGCTTAGATGGCGCCGTGACCCAAGTCGAGCAGCTCGCGGAGAACCGCGTCCGCCTCACGGTGGATGTTTCACCGCACGAACTTCATCACGCGGTCGAGCATGCGGCCGATGATCTTGCCGGTTCGGTGAAGATTCCCGGCTTCCGCAAAGGCAAGGTCCCGATGCCCGTGCTGATCGCGAACGTCGGCAAGGAGCGCCTCTGGGCAGAGGCAATCGACTCGCACATCAGCGGATGGTTCTGGGCTGCAGCGTCGCGCGCGCGACTGCGTCCCGTGACTCCGCCCGACTACGACTTTGGCGCCGGGCTCCCGTCCGGGCACGAGGAGCCCTGGGTCTTCAGTGCCACGGTCGAGATTCAGCCACTCCCTGAGCTCGTCGACTGGACGACACTCGAGGTGCCACGAGCCGAATCCGTGATCCCGGAAGAGCTCGTGACGAGGGAGCTTGATGCTTTGCGGTCAAGCGTCGCGGAGCTCGTTCCTGCAGATGACCGTGCAGCGCAGGCTGGTGACACGCTCGTCGTCGACCTCGCAGGCGATGATGGACAGGGCCAGTCGGACACGGTGGTCGAGCTTGGCACCGGCAGGTTGGTTGAGGAGATCGAAGCGGCCCTTATTGGTGCGAAGTCAGGCGAGACCCGAACCGTGCGCTACGAGGTCTCCGACGGCGCGGTGAGCACCGTCGAGGTCACCGTCAAGCACATCAACGAGAAAGTCCTGCCCGAGGTCGACGACGATCTCGCTCGCTCCGCGACCGAATTCGACACGATCGCTGAGTGGCGCATTGATGTTGAGGGTCGGATCCGCGAGGCGGTGGAGGATGAGATCGACGCCCATTTCCGAGCGGCGGCCGTCGATGAGCTCGTACGCGCCTCGAAGGTCGTTGGGGCAGGCCCGCTCGTCGAGACGCGTGCCCGGGAGCTGCTGAACAGCTTCGTTCGGTCACTGGGCAATCGCGGAATCAGCCCTGAGGCGTACTTCGAGGTCACCGGCCAGACGCCAGAGCTGCTCACGAGCCAGGTCCTCGGCGAAGCGGCGCAGTCAGTGGCCCGCGAGCTGGCTCTCGAAGCGCTTGCAGTGAAGGCCGGAATCGAGATTTCAGACGACGACGTCAAGGCGCTCGTACGCGAGCAGGCGGCCGAAGCAGGCGACGACGCAGATGCTGTCATCGAGGACATCTGGGCGCACGGTCACCAGGAGACGCTGCGCGAGGACCTCCGTCTGAAGGCGGCGCTTGATCGGCTTGCCGCCGATGTCAAGCCGATCGCCCCTGAGTTGGCTGAGGCGCGGGAAGCACTTTGGACGCCCGACAAGGAGAAGCCGGCAACCGAGGCGAAACTGTGGACACCCGGAAGCAAGGAGAGTTGATGAGTCCTCTGATCCCCATGGTTATCGAGCAGACGTCCCGCGGCGAGCGGTCGTTCGACATCTATTCGCGACTGCTCAATGAGCGGATCATCTTCCTCGGGACCTCGGTCGACGACCAGATCGCAAACCTCATCGTTGCGCAGTTGCTGCATCTTGAATCGGAGGATCCGGACAAGGACATCTATCTCTACGTCAACTCCCCAGGTGGTTCGGTGTACGCAGGTCTTGCGATCTACGACACGATGCAGTTCATCAAGCCGGACGTCTCGACGATCTGCGTTGGGATCGCGATGAGCATGGGCGCGCTGCTGCTCGCCGGTGGTGCCAAAGGGAAGCGGATGTCGCTGCCGAACTCCAAGATCCTGATCCACCAGGTGTGGGGCGGGTACCAGGGCCAGGCATCGGACATTGAGATCCACGCGAAAGAGACGATTGCACTGAAGCGGAAACTTGAGGAGATCATGTCCGAGCACACCGGGCAGGAGATCGAGAAAGTCCGCAAGGATATGGACCGTGACTACTTCATGACCTCGACTGAGGCGAAGGAGTACGGCATTGTCGATCGCGTGATCACGCACCGAACTGAGCCCAACGGGTAGCCGAAACCGGCGTAGTCCAGTAAAAGGAGAGACGTGGCCCGAGCGAGCGATGGCAACGAGCAACTGCTCTGCAGCTTCTGCGGCAAGAGTCAGCGGCAGGTCAAAAAGCTGATCGCCGGGCCTGGCGTATATATCTGCGACGTGTGCATCGATCTCTGCAACGAGATCATCGACGAGGAGCTCACGACTCCGACTCCACTCGACCTCGACAACCTCCCGCGTCCGCGCGACATCTACTCAGTGCTGAACGACTACGTCGTCTCGCAGGAGCAGGCGAAGCGAACGCTCTCGGTCGCCGTGTACAACCACTACAAGCGCGTCCGCATGGGGCAGGGCGAGGAAGGTGACGTCGAGCTGCAGAAGTCGAACATCCTTCTGCTCGGCCCGACCGGCTGCGGCAAGACGC
>JANNQQ010000341.1:0-11904 GCA_031400835.1 Actinomycetes bacterium
TGCCCGGGTGCTCAGGAATGTCGCCTGAGCCCATCCGAGCGATCGGAGCCGCCTCCTAACGACTGTCGGTCAAGCTCGGGAGCGACAACCTTGGATGAAGCCGATTGCTTGGCACACACCGCGTCCGGATAGAGCGCCCACGGACCAGAGTCCGACGAAACCGCCCGAAAAGATGACGCTGAAGAGCATCTCTCCCTCCCGGCCGAAAGTCCCTGACGTCTTCATCGCCGGCGATCGCTGTCCCCATACCCAAACTCCGAGCAGGGCAATCCCGAGCACGACGCCGGGTGCGAGGAGTCGCCGAAGACGGTAGGTCGTGAATGCGCCCAGTACGCGGGCACGCCGAAGATGGAATACAAGACCACGAAGAACGTCAAGGCGACGGCGCTCTGTCTTAAAGGGAGGGTTCCCCGGGGAACCGTAGGTTCCCAACTTTAGGGCATTTCAATGTAGTGGGCGATCCTGGATTCGAACCAGGGACCTCCGCCTTATCAGAGCGGCGCTCTAACCAACTGAGCTAATCGCCCGCGCGAGCGCGGAAGTGTACCGAGACCGTACTGCCCGGACAGGGGTTCCCGCCCGACGGCGCTACACTCGATGCAGGCCATGCAGGAGATGTCCGTCTACGGCGTGAGCTTCGATCTAGGCAGCAAGCAGCCGATCGTGCTGCTGAAGGCGGTCGAAGGCGATACCTTCCTGCCGATCTGGATCGGGCACTCCGAGGCTGCGGCGATCTTGATGAAGCTCCAGGGCAGCGATCCCCCACGCCCGCTGACGCACGATCTGGCCTGCTCGCTCGTCGGGGCCCTGGGAGGCGAGATCACGAAGGTGACCGTGACCGAGTTGCGCGACAACACGTTTCACGCGCGAATCACCGTCGTCCAAGGGGACGCTGAGGTTGAGATCGACGCGCGCTCATCGGATGCAATCGCAATTGCCTTGCGGGCCGGCGCGAGGATCTACGCCGCAGACGACGTGGTCGAGGAGTCCGGCGTGATGTTCGAAGATGGTGAGCCCGAGTTCGACCGCGTCCATGGCGCCGAGGGCTCGGATGAGGTCGACTGGAGCGAGTTCCGCCGGTTCCTCGACACCGTGTCGCCCGACGAGTTCGCGACCGGCGGTCTCGACGAGCCGCCGCCCTCGTCGTAGCCCTACAGGCCTTCGCTGCGGCCTAGCTCACGTCTCGTGAGTTCCAAGAGCTCACGCACCAGCTCCTCGAGACCCTCCTCACTGAGCGGGCCTGCGTTGGTGAGTGCGAGCGACTTGAGTAGCTCACGCTCTCGTCCGGTGTCGCGTTGGTCGAGAGCCCGCTTGCGCTTGATTTCCCAGAGCTCGCTGACGAGACGAACTCGCAGGTTGACCGCGTCCACGATACGCCCATCGTTCGCGGTGATCTCCTCGCGCAGCTCATCGAAGCGGTCGCTCACAACGAGCTCCCTTGGGTCACCGCGACGATCAGCGCGAGACCATTGAACCCCGAGTGCAGGAGGATTGCTGGGTAGAGACTCTCGGTCTTCATGCGCACCACGGCAAGAATGACACCAAACAGCGTGAGGATCGGCAACGCAACGACAAGACCGTGTGCAAGGCCGAAGGCGAGACTCGTGATGACGATCGCCGGCACCGCGCCTGCCGCGTCACGCATGACAGCGAACCCGAGCCCACGGAACGTGATCTCCTCGACGACGGGTGCGACGAAGGCAACCACGACGAAGTTGGCGACGAATGGCGCTGCGCGGCTGCCGTCCCACCCGTCAGGGACGAGGCCCTGCTCGTCCCCCGCTTTGAGAAAGAGGTTCAGCAGGTACCCGAGCGCAACCACCGTGACGAGCCCGGCGCCCATGACTCCCACCGCCCGTGGCCACGATTCCGGCCGCTTGAGCCCAAGCGTTGCGGGTGCCAGGGAGTGCGCAATCGCAAACACCACACCGATAACCAGGAGGTACTGGACCGTTCCCGCGACCGCTGACGACCACAGGTAGAGAAGATCGTCACGCTTGTCCGTCTCATCGGTCAGGATGTTGCCCGCGTACGCAAGCGCTGCGAGAGCAGTCACGAGGGCGACCCAACCCGCGAGCATTCCCCGCGTCGTGGTGGTGAGGTGGCCCATTGCCATAGCGACCATCGAACCACGAACACGACAGGCGTCGTCGTGAGAACCGTTGGACGATCGCGTAGGAGGACGAGCCACACCACGGATTCCGGCGGCACAATGGCAACTCCCTCCTTCGGGGTTACCCTTACGCCTTGACCGAACGCAGACCGCCTCACAGGATCCAGCGAGCTGCCTCGCCGCCCATCCGCCGCCGCAGGCGGCCTCGCCGCCGCCGACCGCTCGCCGCGATCGCCGTGGCGGTCACGCTTGTGGCTGTCGTCGGGGGAGTGGCGGCTGCAGGTGGGGTCTACGCATTTGGCCCCTCGTGCGACCTCGCCGCCCTGCGCCAGATCGCGATCGGCGAGAACACTTTCGTCTATGCCGCCGATGGGTCGTTGCTCGGGGGAATCCCGGCAGAGCGCAACCGCCAGGTCGTGGCACTCGACAGGGTCTCGGCCTGGATGCCGCGGGCCACGGTTGCGATCGAGGATCGCCGGTTCTATGACCACAACGGTGTCGATCCTGAGGGAATTGCCCGCGCGGTCGTACGCGATGTCCAGGCGGGCAAGGTTGTCGAGGGCGGCTCGACGATCACGCAACAGCTCGTCCGGAACCTCTACATCTCCCGGGAGCGAACCGTCGAGCGCAAGCTCAAAGAGGCGTGCCTGGCAGTGAAGCTCGACCGCGCGTGGTCGAAGGATCGGGTGCTTGAGAGCTACCTCAACTCCGTCTACTACGGCCACCTGGCCTACGGCATCGAGGCCGCTGCTCAGACGTACTTCGCAAAGACCGCCAAGACGTTGACGCTCGGCGAGTCGGCGTTGCTCGCAGGGTTGACCCAGGCGCCGAGCTCGTACGACCCGTTCATCGAGCCCGCAAAAGCGGTCGTTCGGCGCGATCAGGTGCTCGATGCAATGCTGACACAGGGGGTCATCACGCAGGCCGAGCACGATCGCGCGGCCTCTCAACGCGCGCTGCGTCTAAAGCCGGGCAATCTCTACCGCGAGATCCGGGAGCCGTACTTCTTTGGTTACGTCCGTGACGAGCTGATCCGACGCTACGGCGCCGAAACCGTACGGTCGGGGGGGCTCCGTGTCTACACGACGATCGTCCCCCGCTGGCAACGCCTGGCGCAACAGGCGATCAGCTCGACGCTCACGGAACCGGATGACCCGGCTGCCGCGCTCATCTCGATCGAGCCCGCGAGCGGCGCGATTAGGGCGATGGCGGCTGTGATCCCTGGTCGTGCAAATAACCAGTTCAACCTCCTCTCGCAGGCCCGACGGCAGCCTGGCTCGACGTTCAAGACCTTTGTCCTGACTGCAGCCGTCGAACAGAAGATCGACCCTGATGCGACCTACTACGTCTCCGCTCCCTTTACCTATCGACCCACCGAGAACGGCAACTGCGACGACGGCTCATGGTGGTGCGTCAAGACCTACGACTCGTCGTACGCGGGCTGGACCTCGATCAGCCGCGCGACGCTGCGATCGGACAACTCGATCTACGCACAGCTGACGCTTGACGTGACACCAGAACGGGTTGCCGCCGTGGCTCGACGTCTCGGGGTGCGGACAGCCCTCGACGTCGACGGGACATACGTCCCCGCGATGGGTCTCGGTTCGATCGCCGTTTCCCCGCTTGACATGGCCTCGGCGTACGCCACGCTCGCTGCCGGAGGGATCTATTCGGAACCCACCGCGATCCGCAAGGTCGTGCTTCCGGGGGGCAAGGTGGATACCGATGCCAAGTGGGGCGTGCCCAAGCGCAAGCGGGTGATCCCTGATGGGGTTGCGGCCGTCGTGACGGAGATCCTCGAGGACAACGTGCTCTACGGGACGGGCACCCGAGCGGGGTTCGGGCGACCGGCGGCGGGCAAGACCGGCACCACCGATGAGCACGCCGACGCGTGGTTCGTGGGGTACACACCACAACTCTCGACGGCGGTGTGGATGGGTTACACGCGGGGCGAGATCCCGATGCAGAGCGTTCACGGAATCTCGGTGTCGGGAGGTTCGTTCCCCGCCCAAATCTGGCGGCTGTTTATGGAGCCTGCACTCGCCGCGTCGCCGATCCGCGACTTCCCCGCCCCGATCAACCCGGCGGAGTACGAGCCGTGGCAACGCGGACCCTTCGCGCTCCAGTACGACCCCGCGCCGCCGGTCACTGAGACCGAGACAGAGACGACCGAGACCCAGCCCCAGCCCGATAAGCCGTCCCCGGGGCCACCCACGACCCCGCCCGCCGCTCCACCTGCCGCGCCTCCGTCCTCCCCGCGCCCCGCGTCGCCACCCGCTGCGCCTCCTCCACCCGCGTCACCGCCGCCGCCTGCCTCGCCGCCCCCTCCCGCCGACGAAGGCGAGCCGACCGAAACGTTCGTCGAGCCATAGAGATGCCTTGAACGCGAGGCTCTTGCTGGCGCTGGGCGGCGCCCTGGTCGCCGTGGTCGCCGGCCTCTCCGCCCTCGCGTGGCGCGGTGACACAGGCCTCGTCCAACGTAATGGCGGCCTCGGCGAACAGCGCGGAGAGCCTGCCTTCCTGCTCCTGCTTGTTGGAGCGTTTCTTCTCTACGTTGTGGCGCTGTGCGTCTTGCGCGCGGGAGGGTCGCTGCGCCTTGCAGCGACGGTCGCGGTCGCGGTGCAGCTTGTGCCTCTCGGCGCGCCACTGCTGCTCTCGACAGACGCGTGGACGTACTGGGGCTACGGCTGGATCGGGGCCCGAGGCGTGGGGAATCCGTACGCGGATGCACCAAACGCGTTCCCGCGCAGCCCGGCGGCGCCGCACATCGGAGCATCGTGGGCCGATACGACGACGGTGTACGGCCCGGCGTTCACGGCCGTGTCGGAGGGTGTTGCTGTCGCTGCAGGCGACTCGCCCGACCGTGCTGCGTGGATGTTCAAGGCGCTGGCTGCGATCGCGGCCGTGGGTGCCGCACTGCTTGCCGCCCGGATCGCGCGTCGGCCCGCGCTTGCTGCGGCGGCGGTCGGCTGGAACCCGGTCATCGCAATTCATCTGGCCGGGGGTGGTCACAACGACGCCTGGCTTGGCGCACTCCTTCTTGCGGCGCTCGCCCTTGGCGCGGCGGGCCACGCACGTGGCGAGGGAGCGATGTGGGTGTTGGCGATCGCGGTGAAGTGGATTCCGTTGATCCTGTTGCCGCTCCGGCTTGTCGAGAGGCGCGCCCGCGGGCTCCAACTCGGTCTTGTGGGGATTGTTGCCGCTACGGCGGTAGCTGGGATCCTTGCCACGTGGCGTTACGGGTTGGCGTGGATCGGCGCATTCGGCCCGCTTGTCGACAACGCGGCCGAGAGGACGAGCTACGCGCTTCCATCGCGGCTTGCCGAGCTCGGGCTTCCGGAACCGCTCGCGGTCGGTCTCGCGGTTGCTGCGTTTGCGGTGGGATACGCCTTTCTTGCCCGCCGCGCGTTTCATGGTCGGGCAAGGCTTGGCCTCGCCGCGTGCCTGCTCCTTGTGACGACGCCCTATCTGGCGGTGTGGTACCTCGGGTGGGTCGTTCCCCTGGCAGCCGTGGACGACGAAGACGACCTCCCGCTCATGGGAGCGGTTGTGCTGACCGCGTATCTCTTGCCACAGACGATCCCGCTCTGACCTCGCGGTCAGCGCCGTCGATAGACCCGAACCCCGTCTTCGGTACGGACGAGCTCAAATCGGCCCCCGGCCTCCAGGGCAGCAAGCGCTGCCGCAAACTCGGCGTGCGCGGGGGCTGCATCGAGGTAGCTCGGTCGTTTCGTGTCGATCGCAACCCAGTCGGCACTCCGCATGACCGGAAAGCTGAAGATCCGCTCTCGACCTGATAGGTGAGCCCCGAGAGTGTCTGTTGCGCTCACCGCGGCCCCATCGGGAATCGCGAGCAGGACGCGGTTCGCCGCGCGTGCGTGCGCTCCAACGAGATGCTGTTCAGCGGCGAGCTTCGACCCAAAGGGGAGGTGACGGTAGAGCGGAAGCGGTCCGAGCAGGACGCCCGCTCCAATGACCGCGACGACGAGCAGTCGCGGGAGCCACGTTGCAGTCTGGGGCCAGCGACGACGGAGGCGTGCGGCACCGAGGATCGAAGCGATGAGGAGCCCGGGAATCGCGCCCGCGGAGTAGTGATAGTGGATCGACGTCTGGGTGCGCGTGGACGAGAGCAGATTGAGCCCGAGCTCGGGAAGCGCAGTAAGGGCCGTCGCCGGTGACAGGAGTGAGAGACCCAGTAGTGGGGTCTCGAGATCGCGAAGGTACGAGAGATCCCTCGCCTCGGTTGCAGCCCGCACGACCGTCAGGGGGTCGGTGACGGCGGTCTTGGCCATGCCGACCGGCGACCCGCCGACGGCGTCATATCGACTCGAAAACGGCGATCCACCGCCTGGCGCAAAATGCGGCACCACCACGAGCACCGCGAGCAAGGAGACAGCGAGGCCCGCGCCGGCGATCGCGATTCCCGCACGCCGTCGGCCAGGTCTCAGTGCGTACCAGAGGCCCATCGCAGCAACGGTGAGCCCGATCTGCTCCTTCGAGAGCATCGCGGGAACGGCAACAAGCGCGAACGCGGTAAGGCGGTTCGTGTCGAGAAACCAGAACCCCCACAACAGAAGCGGTGTCGCCAACGCGACGGGATGAAAGTCGTCGAGGACAAGCCATTGCGTGGGCGGGTAGAGGAGGTACGTGAGTCCGAACCCGAGCCCTGACCAGGCGGACTCGAGGTGCTTTTGCGCGAGCAGGTAGACCGCAGGCGCTCCGGCAGCGACCGCCGCCGCCTGTCCGACAAGGAGGAGCGATGGTGAGGGCCATACCCACCAGAGCGGTGCGAACACGGCCACCAGCGGATCGAAGTGCGCGCCAAGCCTGGAGATCTGGCGACCCTGGAGGTCGGTGATCTCGAGGACACGAAAGTGTGCGGTCGACCAGACCGCCTGCGTGAGATTCCCGAGATCGAACCGGCCGCTCCAGAATGCCCGATGCTGCAACGTCGCGAGCCCGCCAAACCCCAGCGCGAACGCAGCGGTTGCGGCGCCGAGGAGTCGGGCGGGGTGAATCAACGGTCGCTCAGTGCTCGCTCAAGGAGCGATCGCCATACCGGTCCGAGTGCGGCCTCGCTCGCGTGTTGCAGGTACGTCTCCCTACCCGTCTCGCCCATTCTTCGCGCGAGCGCTCGATCATGCGCCAGTGCCCTGACCGCCTCGGCAAGAGCTTCCGGATCGCCGGCTCGGACGAGCACCGCGTCGCGCCCGTCACACAGGAGCTCCCGTGCCGCCGGTGTGTCGGCCGTCACGAGCGGAGTCGCACATGCGAGCGACTGGTACGCCTTGTTGGGAATCACACGGGCCGCCTTTGGGCCATGCCCGAAGATGCCAAGTGCGCAACCGGCGCCTCGATACTCGCCCGGCAGCGCTTCGTACGCCAACCACGCGACGTGCGTGACGTTCGCTGGCGGATCCTTGAGCAGAGCCGATAGCTGCCCATCACCGATGATCCTGAAGGGGATCTCGGGCGCCAACCTCGCGGCTGCAAGGATTGTCTCGATCCCGTGGAGGGGTACCAGCTTTCCGACGAAGAGCGCGTGAAACGGCTTGGTGGGCATGGGGCCGGGATAAAACAGGCGATCCTCGGCACCGACGGGCGCGACCGCAACCCGCGCCCCGTCGATGCCAAAGGCCCCGGCGAAGAACTGTGCGTGGGCGGCGGTGTCGGCAACCACGAGGTCTGCACGACGGAAGGCGAACCGGTCAGCCCGCAGCAGGCATCGGGCGGCAAGGGAATCCTCACCGAACCGCCCACGATCGGTGATGAGCGTGTCGTAGAGCGACACGAGCGGGTTGAAGATGATCGGTCGGCCTCGTGCGACGAGGCGAGCGGCCGGAAGGTCAAAGTGGCCTGGATAGCCGACGATGACAACATCGGCGCCGTCCGGTCGGCGCCCCGCGGCGAGCCCAATCTCGGCGCGAAGCACGCGTGCCAGCTGGCGACCACCAAGCGCCCAGTTGTGCCGACCCCAGACCTCCCGGTTGCGTTCGATCACCTCGACCCCGGCGCTGCGAAGGCATGAGATCACCTGCGCGTTGCGCGGGTATGAGCGGTCGTAGGTCCCGAAGTAGAGCGCCTTCACGCGGCCAGGAGCCGTTTCAACGCAGCACCTCGTCGACGAGCCGCTCCGTCCGCCCTTCGCCGCGTTGGCGCTCGGCGTGATGACTTGTGAGGAGTTCGGAGATCAGTCCAAGGGAGAGAAGCTGGATTCCGACGACGACGAGGAGGACACCGAGTACGAGTAGCGGACGACCACCGATCGCCTGACCGGTGAGTTTCACAACGGTCAGATACGAGAGCACCACGAATCCGACCGACGCCAGGGCAAGCCCCACCCCACCAAAGAGATGGAGCGGGCGATGGCGGTAACGGCTCATGAACGCAACGGTGAGAAGGTCGAGGAACCCGCGGACGTAGCGCTCCATCCCGTAGCGGCTGCGGCCGTGCGCGCGCGGGCGGTGGTTGACGGGCACCTCGGCGACCCTGAATCCGCGGTCAGCTGCGAGCAGCGGGATGAAGCGATGGAGCTCTCCGTAGAGGGACAACTCCTGCGCGACCTCGCTTCGAAATGCCTTCAGTCCGCAGTTCAGGTCGTGAAGCCGTGTTCCGGACACCCAACCCGCAACCCGGTTGAAGATCCGAGAGGGCGCTGCAAACCGGTCGCATTCTCTCCGTTCGGGCCGTAGGGACGAGGCCAGTCCCAGCGGGCGGTCCGCGGTCGCGCCGAATCAGGAGCCGCCAAAGGCAAGACGGGCACCGCAAGCGGGGTCAACGCTTGAGGCCGGCGGATGTCTTGCTTGACCGATTTCGGGCGGCATAGTCCCGTTTTCGGGGTGGCTTTGTCCCGTGCGCCGCCGTGCCTTGCACCGAGGCACGCGTTTGCGTTTACTTTGCGTCAAGAACAGCCTCGGCCCTTCCAGCAAGGGCGGCGGCGCGCAAAACTTTTTCATACAAATGCGCTGGCGATGCGCGCCCGGCTTACGCAACCCTTTCAGGGTTGGCGTGCGTAGCGTGTTCGATCATCCCAGGGTAGCTCGAGGACTCGCAACCCTGGGCTGGATGCTGCAATCCCGTTGGGATTGGGAGAATTACTTGCGAGTCCACCCCACCCAATTCCAACTGGATTAAACCTTTCCGCCCAGGGCCAAGGGTCACCTCGTTACTCACGAGCCAACCCCACCCAATCCCAAGGGGATTGAACCTTTCAGCCCAGGGTTGCCGCGCCGCGGCTACCCTGGGTTACCGGTGGCCGCCGATTAAGGGCAACCCTGAAAGGGTTGCATCCATCACAGTAAGTTTAATGGCACAGGCTGCAAACCATCGGCGCGGAGTGCGGGGAAAACTAAGGTGTCAGGAAGTCAGACGCCTTTTTCCTCCGGCACCCTTTTGTTCACGCGCTGCGCGCCAAGGCCGTGCCACGCGTGACGCCTGCGAAAATTACACCGATTAGGAAGAACGAGCGCTCAACAGCGCCGAAATAGTCGATTCAACCTGCATTTTTCTGATGGATTTTTAGGTCGGGACCGCAAGGGGACGATGAGTTTGACGACTCGCGTCCTAATTCAACCTTTGTTGGGGACCCCCTGCAATGTTTCGATCCATTGCCCTGGCCGCCGTTCTGTCGAGCGCTGTGATCGCCACCGGAAGCGGCACGGCCCACGCGGGCTTTCATCATCGGGCCAAGGCCTCGGCCGGATACTGCTATCCCGGATACGCGGCCTGCGCTCCCTGCATGGTGATCGCCGGAGGCTGCGGCACTCGCGACTGCTACGGCGGCTACACGATCGCGCCCTGCCAGGCCCCTGCGGCGCGCCATCGCTGCTGCCTGCATCACCGGGCCAAGGTCGCGGCCAGGCGCTTTGCCGGTTGCCTTGGTGGTTGCGGCGACGGCAATGGCTGCGATGGCGGCTGTGGCAGCGGTTGCGGCGACGGGTCTTGCGGCGGCGGATGTGGTAACGGGTGCGGCGGAGAATGTGGAGATGGAGCTTGCGGCGGCGGATGCAGCGACGGCTGCTCGGGTTGTGCCAATGGCGGCGGAGCGGGCTGCTCAGGCTGCACCAGCGGCGGCCAACAGGGTGGCGGCGACGTCATATACGACGGTCCCGCGGCGGCCGATCAACCAGCGCCCCCAGCCATGCCCACCAGCGAAGCCAGTCTCCGCGGCAACTCGCAGTATCGTCTGGTGAGCCAATCGGCCGCTAGTGGCGCCAGTGGCGCGGCAGCTTTCGACCAGGGCCTGGCATCGTTCCGGGCTCGCTCCTTCACCAATGCCCTGCAATCGTTCGAGACCGCCGCGACGGCCGAGCCCAACAATGCGATCTACCAATACTACCGAGCCCTGACCTTGTTCGACTTGAATGGCGCCGAAGCCGGCGGCGAAGCCCTGCAACAGGCTATCGAACTCGAGAAGCGCGAAGCCGTGCCTCACTGGGGCAAGCGGATGGAACGCGTGCAAGGCCGCGGCCGCGTGTGGATCGAAAAGGCCCGCCGCGAAGCCGGACTCGTGCGATAACAAGTCGCGTCGCGACAGATTCAAAAAAAGATCGGGCCGGAAGCGAGGAATTAATCTCCGCTTCCGGCCCGTTTTCGTTCAGTGATAGTCAAGCTTGAAGATCGAGGACAAAACCTTGGGCAGAGTGGGACAGTCCCATTTTGCTGCGAGGACTCCGCAAAATCGGGACAGTCCCCGACGGTTTTGCCAGACTCTTTTCCGGCGACTGCAAACTCTTAGCAGCGCGCCAGCGCGAACTTGTAGCGAGTATTTCGTCGAATTTCGCGTTGATAGTCGGAATGCGGACGCCAAATGTCAATGCGACACGCACTAGCAGCCGCGGCAGCGACGGCCGTGTCCGCACGGGGCGCTATCGCATCCGCCGCACTCGGGCACGGTGACGGTCTTGGGGACCATCTTCACGACCTGCACCTGCACCTGCTTTTCGACCTGGTGCGGGACACAAACCGTATAGCTGACGGTCTTTTCGGCCGGCACGCATTCAAACGTCTGCACTTCGAACGTCTTGGTCTTCTTCTCGGCGACGCACGTCGTGTACGGCACCTGCTTGGTCAGAGTTTCCATGACGTGATGGCAGCGGTCTACCGTACGCGTGCGGGGCTCCGTCGTCGTGGTCACGACGTTGTAGGTGTAGGGCACGTTCTCGGTCACCGTTTCGCAGGCCGTGTACGCGACTTCCTTCTCGACCAGGTTCGGCACCCAATGGCGGCAGGCGACCGGAGCACAGCCCGATCCGCAATCACCACATCCGCCGCAACCGCGACGGTGGCGATGACCGCAACCGCTATTGCAGGGCGCTGGGCTGCCGCAGCCGGCCTCAGCAACGGGAGCCGGCGCGGCCGTTTCCCAATGGCCTTGGTCCACGGTGACCTTTCGCGTCTTAGGCACGGAGACTTGCTTGCAAACTTTGCGGACTCCGCTCTTCGTCTCGGTGTGCGGCACACAAATGTTGTAGGTTTCGGTCTCTTGCTTCATCACCGGCTTGCAAACCTGGTAGGACACGGTGCGGGTCTCGGTCTTGGGCACAAGGACCGTGTATTCGCGAGTGACCGTTTGGGTCTTGGGCACGCGATTCATCACCGTGATTTTCTTCTCACGAGTTTCGTTCGTGTACTCGGTACACTTCACAGTCCGGTTCTCGGTGACCGTCTGGGGCACCATGATCGTGCGCTCGACCATTTTCGGCGCGGGTGCGGGTTCGCAGGGAGCCGCCGCCTCGCACGGCGCTGCATCGCACGCCGGGGCGCAACCGCCGCGGTGGCGACCATGTCCG
>JANNQQ010000342.1:0-4392 GCA_031400835.1 Actinomycetes bacterium
CGCGTAACAGCACGAACATGCTCTAGCCGCCCGCTTCACCCGGTCCGGTCGGGGGGCACCCTCCGGGTCCCCCGCCGACATTCGGGACTCCACACACGATCATCACAGAGACGCGCTACCGTCGGCACATGCGGCGTCTGATCATTCTCGGCATGGTCGTTGCTGTTGGAACCGGGGTAAGCGTCGTCCACGCTAGCCCCCCCGACGTCGCTCCGAACGTCCGTGGTCAGGTGCTGCGGGGACCTGTATCGCCCGTCAGCCGTGAGGGCAAGCCGAACACCGCGCCTGCGCGCGGTCTTGGGTTGGCGTTCTTCAGCCATGGGGTGGAGGTCGCCCGTGTGGTCACAGGCAAGGAGGGCAAGTTCTCGCTGACCCTGCGGGCCGGGACGTACACCGTACGCACGGTGAAGCGAATGCCGTTTGGCCCCTTGACACCTCGTAGCTTTCGCGTTGAGAGCGGCGTACCGACGTTGCTGAAGCTCCAGCTCGATACCGGGATCCGCGCCCCTTCGCCGGGTACCGGCGCCGCGCTATAGCGCGGTACGACGAGGGCGCTCGCGCAGACGCCCGTCGCGGTGGGGAAGCAGTGCGAAGCTCAGGCTGAAGCTTGACGCAGGCGCTGTGTGTCGGCGGCGTGCTTCTGCTCGTCGGCGCGGTAGCTCGAGCGGACGAGTGGACCTGCGAACACCGATCCGAATCCGAGCGCTTCTCCCTGCTCGCGGAGCCAACCGAACTCGTCAGGGTGTACCCAGCGGTCGATCGTCGCGTGCTGCTTCGACGGTTGGAGATACTGGCCGATCGTGACGACATCAACCCCGTTCCCGCGGAGATCGCGCATCGTCTCAACCACCTCGTCGTTCGTCTCGCCGAGCCCGACGATGATCCCGGACTTCGTCAGCACGTCGTAGTCAGCGATCTCTTTCGCACGCCGTAACAGGTGAAGCGCGCCGTCATAGCTTGCCTTCGCGCCGCGCATGCGCCGGTGGAGTCGCCGGACGGTCTCGATGTTGTGGTTGAACACCTCGGGACGGGCGCCGATCACCGTCTTGAGCGCCGCCTCCTCAACGCCAAGAAAGTCAGGGGTCAACACCTCGACCGAGCACTCGGGAAGCTTCTTCTTGAGCGCGCGGATCGTCGCCGCGAAGTGACCGGCACCGCGGTCGGGCACGTCGTCGCGGTCGACCGACGTGACGACAACGTGCTTTGCCCCGAGCGTGGCTGCAGCCTGCGCAAGTCGAAACGGCTCCAGAGGATCGGGCGCGTGCTCCGGCTTGCCCGAGTTCACGTAGCAGTAGCGGCAGGCTCGGGTGCAGGTGTCGCCGAGGATCTGGAACGTCGCGGTTCCCTTCCCCCAGCACTCGGAGATGTTAGGGCAGCGGGCCTCCTCGCACACGGTCGTGAGCGACGCGCCGTGGAGCAGCTTCTTGACGTCGTAGAAGCGCGAGTCGGCGCTCGGTGCGCGCACCTTCATCCATTCGGGGCGGCGCGGGCGCTCGGCGACCGGGAGTGAGGTCTCCACGCGGTCAGTGTACGTCTCGGGATCGGCGTACCGGCACCGGCTCGGACCTTGTGCCCGCGGAACCAACGGATCGACGGGGGTAACCACCCCAACGTGACAACCACGTTCCGCTCAGATGAGTGAGCGGTACCTGGGAGATGTGCCTCGTCGATGGGGGTGCGCGTCTCTTGAACGTGTCCCGTCAGGACGTGTCCCGGTGCCAGGCACGAGCCGCGAACCCGCACCGGCGCTGAAATCCGACGCGTCTCCGCATGCCGCCATCGATCGACGATACGCCCGGTTTCGCGCACCTGGCACCCTGCCCGCCACGAAATGAACAACAAGAAACTCCTGCAAAACGGGCACTTACGGGAACCCCGCCAAGCTCCGGGCGGTCGTGCCGCTCGCGCGCGTCTCTCGGACACGTCCTTTTAGGACGTGTCCCGGTGCCAGGCACAGGTCCACAGCCCGCACCAGCGCTCGCGCGCACGGCGCTCAGACGGACCACAGCGATTGCCACTTCAATATCGGCCGACACCGCAACCACAACACCTTGTGCCCGCCGCTCCTCCACCGAACAGCTCGACCACGAGATCGACGAGAGCACCGAATACGCTCGTCAGAACTGTGACGACAAACGCCGCAGCCACGCCGATGCGGGGCGCAAACCCGCATCAATGAGACCTCTTTGATGGGGAGGCAGGGCCAGACTTACTCGTCGACAGACGACGGAAGAGGCGGGCGTCTTTGTGCCTGCCGAGCTCAAGTCCCTCGCGCACAACCGCGCTAAGCGATGTACTCGCCGGGAGCGATTGTGCGCAGCCGATCGAGCAGTCCGTCGTCCGTCGTGATGGCAGGTGCGGTCAGCGGGCGGCGAGCTTGTCGTGGACGGGCTGGGCCCAGAGCCCCGCTCCGTCGTCGCCGGGGAGTGCCTCAAACTCGAGTCCGAACACTGCGCCAAACGCTGCGACCGCCGCGGGCCGCACCTCAGAGGTCGCCACGGGACGACCAAGCTCGGCCGCCATCGTCGTGAACGACGCATCCTCGAGTCCACACGCTGTGATCCAATCGGTGAAAGGTGTCGGATCGAGATCCACGTTGAGCGCGTAGCCGTGCGTGGTCACCCATCGCGAGGCGTGGACGCCGATAGATGCGATCTTGCGGGGTGGGGCGCTTGCCGAGCCCGGCATCCAGACGCCGGTGAGCCCGTCAATGGTGGTCGCGTCCAGCGCGAAGGTTGCGAGCGTCCCGATGATCGCCTGCTCCAGGTCACGCACGTACCGCTTGAGGTCGTTTCCGTGTCGCTTGAGATCGAGGATCGGATAACAGACGAGCTGTCCCGGACCGTGATAGGTCGACTTGCCGCCGCGGTTCGTCTCGACGACGTCGACAGCGATCCCGTCCGGGAGGTGAAGCTCGCCCTCTTCGGTGCGTCGCCCAAGCGTGACGACCGGTTCATGCTCAAGCAGGATCACCGTGTCCGGAATGGCGCGTTGCGAGACGGCGCCAGCGAGCGAACGCTGGAGGCTAAGCGCCTCGGCGTAGGGGGTTAGCCCTGGAAGTTCAAGCAGGTATGCCCCGGTCACGTCCGTCCCGCTCCTTGCGATAGGTGCTTCCACCTAGGCGGAAGCACCCTCGTCCCACGCTTCCAACCGCTCCCTCAGGTCCTTCATGAACCCGCCGCTGTACGCCCCGTCGACCAGACGATGGTCGTACGTGAGTGTGATGTTCATGATCGGGCGAATCGCGATGACATCCTTGCCGAGGGTGTCCTGAACGACCCACGGGCGCTTGACCAGCGCGTAGGTACCGAGAATCGCCACCTGTGGCTGGTTGATGATCGGCGTCCCGTGGAACGTGCCGAATCCGCCGGGGTTCGTGATCGTGAACGTGCCTCCCTGAACGTCATCGGGGAGCAGTTTCTTCGTCCGGGCCCGCTGTGCAAGATCGGCAATCGAACGGGCGATACCGAGCAGGTTCATATCCTGCGCATTGCGGATTACCGGGACGATCAGGCCGCGCCCCTCCTCGAGTGCGACGGCGATGCCGAGGTTGACGAACGAACGACTCACGATCTTCTCGCCACGGATCTCGCTGTTGATCCATGGCCAATCGACGAGCGTGTCGATCGTTGCCCGGGAGATGAACGCCAGGTACGTCGGGTTGACACCGTGTGCCCGCTGGTACTCGGCCTTAAGCGCCTCACGGGTGGCGACGATGCGCGACATGTCCACCTCGATCGCGCTCGTGACGTGCGCCGAGGTATCGAGTGACTTGCGCATATGCGCCATGACCCCGCGCCTCATGGCGGTCATGGGCTCCTCGGTCTCGCCCGGTGCAGCCGCGAGGTGCTGTCCACCCGCCACGGCCTGGACAGGGGTGGGCGGAGTTGCGGCCACCGGAGCCGCGGCTGGAGCAGCCGTCGTAGCGGGGACAACGGGCGCGCCGGGGACATGCGGCGCGACCGTCTCGGGCGGCGCCTGCGGAGCAGGAGCTACGGGGATACCCCGTTCGATGTACCCAAGGATGTCGCGCTTCGTGACGCGCCCTCCCTGCCCCGTGCCCGCAATGACATTCGGGTCGACCCCATGCTCGGCAGCGATCCGTGACACCACCGGCGACACGAACGTTCTCCCGTTACCCAATGGCTCCGCCGTTGGGTCAGAGACGGGTGCGACTGGAGCGGACTCGACTACGTCCGCCGCGGCTTGTGGCTCTTCATAGGCCCCCTCCGCGACAGCGGACAAAGCGGCATCGCCTGTCTCAGCAGAAGCTACCGCCACCGCCGAAATAACCGCCAGCGTCGTTCCAACCTCAACGGTCTGGCCCTCCTGCACGAGCACCTGCGAGAGGATCCCTTCGCCGGGGCTCGGCACCTCGGTGTCGACCTTGTC
>JANNQQ010000343.1:0-17501 GCA_031400835.1 Actinomycetes bacterium
TGTCAGCCCGAACCCGATCGTGTAGATCTCGGTGGTCGCCTGCTCAATCACGGCGTGGTTGTGGCCAGCGCCACGGGGGCTGTGTGGCGGTCTCGCGGCGGGGGCGGTGCCAAGCGGTGCGAGAGCGATTCCTCCGGGAACCTTCCCGTGCCGCGGCATAACGTTCGCCGCACCGTCTGTGAAGAAAACGATGACGTCGGGCGCGTTCCCACGCCCGTGATCATCAAGTTCGTGCTTCGCCTCAACGAGCGCATGGGCATATGACGTTGTGCCGGCAGCCGGAAGGCATTCGATCGCGCGAACCAGTGGACTCCCTGAGGAGGTCAGCCACGTACCGGAACCGGCCGGTGACTCCGTGAGGTAGTTGAACTCCAGCGACGCTACGACGTAGTGCGACAGAGCGGAGCCCTCCGGGGCGCCAGTCGTATCCCACGACGGCCACCAAGCGTTGTAGCCGTACACCCAGCCGCTGTCGTCGGCGGGGTCCATCCTCGATCGGTCGTACGGTGCGTTCGGCGCGCAGAAGTCCCGGTTGTCGACCACAGGAGGGAAGACGGCCAGGCCGACCTGGTCGAGGCCCGGATCCATCGCGAGCAAAAACTGCTTAAGTCCGTTCTTGGCGTTGTCAAGGTCGGTGCATGGCACGCCGTTGCAGGTCGAAGTAGTCGTATCGAGCATCGACCCCGTGCGATCGAGCACGACCATCACGTCGAACCCCTTCGCGGTACATGGGGAACATGCGGTCGAACTCGCATGAACTTCGAACTTGTCAAATTTGTCACCGAGAACCCTCGCGAACCAGGTGGGAACATCGGCTTTTGCCGTTACGACAATCCCGTTTTTCTTCGCTCGCCGGCCGACGCAGCCATACGTTGCAAGGCACTTGATCTCGACGGTTGTCTCGGCGTGCGCAACGGTTCTGACCTTGTTGGGGCTTCTCCCCGCGGTCGGCCCGTAGAGAACGGCGGCTGTATGCCGCGCTGCATCCTCGTCCGGGAGATCTTGTGCTCCAGCCAACGCCGCGGCATCAACTGCAGCCTGCAACTGCCGCTGAACGAGGTAGGCGTGCCCGACGTCGATCGCGAACCCGGCAAAGCCGAGCAGCACGACGAGGAAGATCACCGTCAGCACGAGGGCCTGGCCCGTCGCGTCTCTTGTCGCCCGCAGGCGGCCGCTCAAACTCACGTAGTGCCCCTTCCCCCCGGCTGCGACGGTCACTTGCGTCCGTCGCAGTTCCCCCCGGAACCGCGTCCCGCCGCCATGACGGGATTCGTGATGCATCGCATTTAGCGTCACGATGCCCCGATTGGGTATCCCTCGTTCGAGGGATCGACGCAGCAGCCGAACCAGAGGATCCTCTGTTCATGCATGTCGTCGAGTTGGTAAACACCCTGACGGGAACAATCGTCTGCAAGCACTGTGAGATGGCGGACAAGGCCTTGCCCAGGATGCGTGGGCTCCTCGGCCGCGACTCGCTTGCCGCTGATGCGGGAATGCTCTTCAACAGGACCGGATCCGTGCACACCTTTCGGATGAGGTTCCCGATCGACGTCGTCTTCCTCGACGCTGACCTAGCCGTTCTCGCGGTTCATTCGAGCGTCCGCCCCGGCAAGGCAGTGAAGCAACGCGGAGCAAAGTGGACACTCGAACTTGCAGCTGGAGCGGCAGCCGCCAACAGTGTCGAGCCGGGCGTGAAGCTTCGGGTTGACGCTGATGCGCCGGTGCGACTCGAACGTCGCAACCCGGGCAGCGTCGGCGCAACGTTCCGGCTAGCGCACGAGGAGCGTCGCGCGCATCCCGCGGGCGCGGTGGTCGGCGAGCGTGCACCACAGGACAAAGCGCCCCGTCCGTAGCCTCGCTGACAGTTCCCCTATGCCGCCCGGCGTAACAACGTTGATCCGTCGCGTCACGGCACCTGGTCCAGCCCGCCGCAGTGCGAGATCGTGCTCGTCTTCACCAAGGTTGACGAGCTCAACAATCGCCGGGCCGGCCTTGATCGAGCTCCTCGAGAGAACCAGTCTGAACTCGTCGGCCGTGACCTGCACGCGCGCAGGATCACCACGTGCGATGACCCCAGCCCCAGCGGCCGCAGCAGGGCTGGCCACCTTGCAACTGATCGTTGCAAGCGCCGTTCCCGCCATGAGCATGATCGCGCCAATCCCTGCAACGACCAGCGTGCAAACGCTTCGCCGCCGTGCGGCGAAGCGACTTTGCAACTGATCGTTGCAAAGTCTTGATCGGGCGCGCGGCCTCATCGCAAGATCGTTGGACGGCTCGAGGGCAACGGCCCCGGAAGGATTGCCTCGGCGTCCCCGCCAAGCCAGTCCTCAAGCAGAGATGCGTAGAGCGAGCGGTAGTCGGACGTCGCCACGAGATTGCCGTCCCTATCGAGGCGGTCGAGTCCGGGGAACTCTCCCACCATCGTCCCCGAGACCTTTGAGCCGATCAGGAAGCTCGTCCCTGCAGCTCCGTGGTCGGTTCCCGCCGAGCCGTTCTCCTCGGCGCGACGGCCGAACTCGGACCAGACGTGGACGAGCACGCGATCAGCGAGTCCGCGCGCCTCAAGATCGCGCTGGAATGCAAAGAGCGAGTCGGCGGTGAGCTTGAGCCCCTCCCCGAGGTCGCCTGCTTGGTTGTCGTGGGTGTCGTAGCCACCGGGAGCGTTGAGTGCGACGCAGCGGAGCGGGAGGCCCTCTGCCAGCATCGCCGCGAGACCGGCGAGTCGTCGCGGGAAGTCCTCCTTCGCGGGGTATGTCACAGGGCTCGTGATGCCGGTCTCCTGACCGTCCTTTGGACGGAAGGGTGCGAGCTGGTCGTACAACCGCGCCGTCTGACGTGCCGCTTGCGTGGCCTCTTCGAGCGCCGCGTCGCCGCGTGTCGGGACGTTCCCGAGTGTCCCGATCGCGTCGAGCATTCGCTTGTTGACATCGCCCCAGACGCCGCGCGCCCAAAAGTCGAAACGGTCGGGCGCGTCGATTGAAGCAACGGGCATCTTCTTCGTGGCGAGCGAGGGCGAGAGCCCCCAGTCGAGTGCCAGACCCTGGAGGGGGTTGTCCGGCGAGCCGTGGCGGTCGAGGTAGCGGCCGAGCCAACCCGTCGCGAGCCGCTCGTCGAGAGCACCGACCTCCCAGAAATGGCGCGACGTGAAGTGGGATTGGTTGGGATCGTCGTAGCCAATCCCTGGGAACACGGTGACCTTTCCCTCCGCGTGCAAGGTTGCAAGCGGTGCAAGCGCTGGGTGCCAGTGAAGGCGTGTGTCCTCGGCGAACTGCACGCCCGCTGCCGCGGGAAGCGCCAGTCGCGGGCGGAGCTTGCGGTAGAGCGGATCCTCAGCCGGGTACAGCATTGAGAGTGCGTCGGCGCCACCATCGAGGAAGACGCTCACGATGACACGATCCTTCGCGCCGCCAGCGGCGCGGGCAGCGGAGATTCCCTCTTCGAAAGCACGCGGCAGAAGCGCCGAACCACCGTAGACGGCCACCGCAAGCCCAACGGAGCGCAGCAAGAACGAGCGGCGATCGAGACCGGTTCCGGCAGGGGCCGGCATGCCCGCTTCAATTGTGGGAAGACCGCACCCGGCGTGCGCGACGCTCCGTCGCGCTCGCTCGGAGCGGCTGTGCTCATTGCAGGCGCTCATGGGCGGCCACCGCCGCTCATGCGGTCTGGAAGTCCGGGGAGACGGCGAGCAACTGGCGAACGGCATTGAGCACGAGTGGGGGGTAGGCGTCCTGCTTCCAGTCCTCGTTGGCATCCGACATCGCGGTGCGCGCAAAGCGAACGAGCGCTGCCCTGGTCTCCGGCCGGATGCGAGGTGACCCGAGAAGAAACACAGCATTCGCCACGATCTTCTCGGGGTTGCGCGGCACCTTGGGTGGCTTCTGACCCTTCTTCTGCTCGATGGTGAACTTCGAGAGCGCCTCGTTCGCGATCGACCAGCGCCCACGAAAGGTCGCGGTATCGAGCCAGCGATCGTCATCCCAGCCCGCCACGTTCGGCGGATAGAAGAGTCGTTGACCTGCGCCCTCTGAGAGCCACACCCAGGCGCTCGTGTCGACGCGCCGGCCAAGCGCGCGGAGAAGGCCTGCGGTGAAGACGATCGGCGATTTCGTCATTCGTGGCCCGAGATAGAGCTTGGGGTGCCGGAGCATGGCGTCGAGCAGCGGTCGGATCTCGTAGTTCGTCCTGTACATCGCCTCCAGCGTCCGTCGCGTTGCTGGCTCGGGCGGAACGGGAATGAAGGAGTGCCAGAGCTTGTCGACGACAAACCGCGGATGCGCCGGATGATCGAGGCACAGGTTGCACGCCTCGCGCCACGTAAACCGGCCTTGCTTGCCAAACACTTTCTTCGTCCCACCGTCATGACGGCGGCGGTCGTAGCGGAAGTTCACCGGGCCGCGGCCGCGCTTCCAGTCGTACCGGAACCCCGTGAGCGCGCGCGCCTGCTCACGGACGTCTTCCTCCGTATACCCCTGACCCTCGCCAAGCGTGAACAGCTCCATCAGTTCGCGTGCGTAGTTCTCGTTGGGAGCGTCCTTGGTGTTGTCGGCGCCTGAGAGCCAGATGAGCATCGCCGGATCGGCTGTTACCGCATGCAGCAGGAAGCGGAAGTCGCCAAGGGCATAGCGGCGGAAGAGCTGGTTCTGCGCGAGCATCAACTTCTGAGACCCGACACCGTTCCCCGAGGTCGCGAACCAGTCATGCCACACCAAAGTCATGCGTTCGACGAGGGGCCGGCTCGTACGAACCATCCGATCCAGCCACCAGAGATGGTCGTGGCCGTAGGCGTCGGCTGGCGCGAGAACGCGACGCTTCTCGTCGCGTGGCGGTCTTCCGACGAGCTTCTCAGGCCCCGGATGCGTCAGCGAATTGACCGCGTCGTCGAGCCCAAGGTCGGCCAGGGCGCGTGCTTCGCCTTTGCGCGGCCCGAAGCCGGCACGCCACAGAAGCCGCTCCGCCTCGGCGGGGCCGAACCTACCGCGATAGCGGGGGACGGTCACGTCGCACCATCGTGCCTGTGGGTCGGGCCGATGGAAACGCCTCGATCGAGTGAAATCTGCCGACGTCCGTAACCCATCGAGGGTGGATGATCCACGACTATCCTCATGAAACTGTGAAGGTTCTTCTCCCCGACGGAAACGCACTCGAGCTCGCCGACGGAGCGAGCGGGCTTGATGCTGCGCGAGCTATCGGCCCAAAACTCGCCGAGCAGGCAGTCTTGATCAAGGCCGACGGCGTGCCGCAAGACCTACGTTTGCCGCTTGCCGACGGCGCCACCGTCCACATTCTCACGACCCGCGACAAACAGGATCCGGACGCGCTTGCGGTACTGCGCCACTCGACGGCACACCTCCTTGCCGAGGCGGCGATGCGTCTGCATCCAGGCGTCAAGATCGCTATCGGCCCTCCGATTGAAGCTGGCTTCTACTACGACTTCGAGTTCCCGAAACCACTCACCGATGCCGATCTTGAAGCGCTTGAGAACGAGATCCGGCGCGAGATCGAAGAAGGACGGATCTGGGAGCGCGAAGAGCTCACCGCGGCCGAGGCTGTCTCTCGCTTCGAGGCCGAGGAGCAGCCGTACAAGGTCGAGCTCGTCGGCACCGCCGAGGGCGTGATCTCGCTGTACACCCAGGGCCTGTTTACGGATCTCTGCCGCGGGCCGCACCTCCAGAATGCGACGCCGATCAAGGCCGTCAGGCTCACCTCTCTTGCTGGTGCCCACTGGCGTGGCGACAGTAATAACACGCAGCTCACGCGGATCTATGGCACGGCTTTCTTCGCACAGAAGGATCTCGACGAGCACCTTGAGCGCCTCGAGCAGGCGCGGTCACGCGATCATCGACGCCTTGGAGCCCAGCTCGACCTGTTCCACTTCGACGAGCACTCACCAGGCTCGCCGTTCTGGCATCCCAAGGGAATGACCGTCTACAACCAGCTTGAGGGGATTCGCCGGCGCGAGAACGAGCGGCGCGGTTACGCAGAGGTCAAGACGCCGATGATCTACGACAAGGCGCTGTGGGAGACGTCGGGGCACTGGGAGAAGTTCCGCGAGAACATGTTCCTGATCCCAGGCGACGACGACAACCAGACCTACGGGATCAAGCCGATGAACTGCCCGGGCCACATGCTGCTTTTCGGCAGCCAGCTCCGCAGCTACCGCGATCTCCCCGTTCGCTACGCAGAGGCGGCGCCCCTGCACCGCAACGAGCTGGCGGGCGCGCTTCACGGGCTCACGCGGGTGCGGTTCGTCACGCAGGACGATGCGCACATCTTCTGCACCGAGGAGCAGGTGCCGGAGGAGATCGACGCTGCGATGGACTTCGCTCGGGCGTTGTACGCGATGTTCGGGATGGAACCACGCGCGACGCTGTCAACCCGTCCGGACAACCGGCTCGGCGACGACAAGCAGTGGGATCGTGCCGAAGCGGCGCTTCAGGGTGCGCTTGAGCGGCACGGGATGGCCTACACGGTCGATGTGGGCGGCGGCGCGTTCTATGGCCCCAAGATCGACCTTTTCATGGACGATGTGCTTGGCCGCAGCTGGCAGACCGGAACGGTGCAGTACGACATGCAGATGCCGGAGCGGTTCGAGCTCACGTACATGGGCGCCGACAACCGCGAGCACACTCCGATCGTCATTCATCGCGCGCTCTTCGGCTCGTTCGAGCGTTTCCTTGGGATCCTGATCGAGCACTACGGCGGCGCATTCCCACTCTGGCTCGCGCCGGTGCAGGTGAAGGTGTTGCCGATCGCCGCGCCGCACCACGACGCGGCGCACGACCTGGCGAAGCGCCTACGCGAGGCCGGTGTTCGCGTCGAGACCGATGATCGCTCCGAGACCCTCGGCAAGCGGATCCGCGACGCCGAGCTCGAGAAGGTGCCGCTCATCGCTGTCTGGGGCGACAAGGAGTCGGACGACGCCATCGCAGTGCGGCGGCGTGGAGCGGGGCAGGAGACGGTATCGCTTGACGCGATCGTCGCCGAAGTGCGCGACGCTATGCCTGCTTAGACCTCGGCTACGCGCCGTCGGGCTCCGCTACCTCGGCGCGCTCCTGCTCGGCGAGTCGCGCCTCGTGGTACTCGATCCGCTCCTTGAGCGCCTTCATCGAGGCCTCCGAAGCGACCTTCTCCCTAGCGATCTCCTCAGGAGTCATCTTCTCCCAGCGGCGGTTCCTCAGAATCCCCATCGTCATCCTCCTCGTCGGCAAAGATCGCCTCATGGATGTCTGCGACTCGAGCGTTTATGTCGAACAGCGCGTTCATCATCGTTGTGACATCGCGCTCGTTCATGGATTCAATGGTGCCGATATTGTCAGAACGGCGCAAGATGGCCAGAACGGACATCACGCAGCCTGATCGCAGTGTCGATCAGAGGTCTGTGGCGCGCTTGTGGCCGGCTGAAGTCAGGCACATGTCTCACCTCGCAGGAGGGGAGTGCAGCACCTGCCTCTTGGCGTAGAGCCAGGGCAGTTGCTACGCTCCTTGCCTGCAAGCAGGAGCGTCTTCGCACCTCACCTCGCCGGCCCTAGGTCGCGCGGGGTTCAACCGAGTCGATTTTGACGAGGGAGAGCCGCTGCTGCATGCAACGGCGAAGTCCCACGAACAGGAGGATCGACTCGACTTGGTGATAGGCCTTTGAGACCGCGGCGTCGTCCCGAAGACCGGACGCGGCCCGTCGTTCATTCCGACAGAATCAACGAGCAGATTCGCGTTCCGCGGGTCAGGCTCGTCGATGAGAACGCAGCACAGATCGGGATCAAAGACACGAAAGAGGCGCTTGAGTACGCGTTTTCGAAGAATCTCGATCTGGTCGAGGTTGCGAAGGACGCGGATCCGCCCGTCTGTCGTGTCATGGACTACGGGAAGTGGCGGTACGAACAGGAACAGCGCGCCAAGCAGGCACGCAAGCACCAGTCGACGATCAATATCAAAGAGATCAAGCTCAGACCAAAGATCGGAGTCCACGACTACGAGACGAAGAAGGGTCACGTCGTCCGGTTCCTCCACCAGCGCGCCAAGGTGAGGGTCACGATCATGTTCCGGGGGCGGGAGAACCTCCACCCGGAGCGTGGTAGGACACTTCTCGAGCGGCTTGCGGAGGACGTCAAGGAGATCGGTCAGGTAGAGCAGCAGCCCACGCTTGATGGTCGCAACATGATCATGCTGCTGGGTCCGACGAAAAACGCAGGAGTGAAAAAAGATGCCGAAGGTGAAGACAGGGAGCGGAGCAAAGAAGCGCTTCAAGGTGACGGGAACGGGCAAGTTGACCCGGGGCCACGCGATGAAGAGCCACAACCTGACGAAGAAGTCGTCAAAGCGTAAGCGCGCGTTCGGTAAGGCTTTCGCGGTCGCTGCAAGCGACGTCAAGTCCGTCAAGAAGCTCCTCGGGAGGTCATAGGTCGTGCCAAGGGTGAAGCGATCCGTTCATGCGCGCAAGAAGCGCCGCAAGGTTCTTGATCAGGCCAAGGGCTACTACGGCCGCAAGAGCACGCACTACCGCTACGCCAAGGAGCAGGTCGAGCACTCGCTCGTGTACGCCTATCGCGACCGTCGCAACAAGAAGCGGAACTTCCGTCAGCTCTGGATCGTCCGCATCAACGCCGCGGCCCGGTTGAACGACCTCTCGTACAACCAGTTCATCAACGGCGTTCACCTGGCCGGCATCGAGCTCGACCGCAAGTCGCTCGCTGATCTCGCGGTTTCAGATCCAGCCGCGTTCACTGCGGTTGCGGAGCAGGCAAAGGCAGCGCTCGCGTCGGCAGGCGACGCGAAGGCAGCATAGAGACGCTGCACGACGTCTTTCGCCAACAGGCGGAGACGTTCGAGAGGCTCGGCGCGCCGGTCTATGCCCGGCTCGCCGAGCAACTCGCGCTTGAGCCTGAACTCGCTGAGGCGGTGCTTGGTGGTCGGGATTCTTGGGACGCAGTCCTGCGTCTGTTCGGCGCGGTGCACTACCTCGTGCTCACCGGCGTCGCCCCACGGGCGCTCGATGGCGATCCGGAGCCCTTCTTTGAGGCTCTGGTCACACACGCGCCCGAGCTTGAGGAGTTCATCGCGACGCACGGGGTACAGACGAACGAGACGCTGCGCTGCGTTGGTCTCCTGCCGTGCTTCCTCACGATCGCGGCCAGGACGGGGATGCCGCTGGAGCTTCTCGAGCTCGGCCCGAGCGCCGGGCTGAACCTCCTCCTCGACCGGTATCGCTACACGTACCGCAACGGATCATTCGGCCCAGGCGACGCGTTACTCAGCTTCACTGCCGACGAGCGAGGGAGCCCGGTTCCGGCAGCGCTGTTCGGGTCTTCACTCGCAATCCGCGGCCGTCGCGGTATCGACCTCGCGCCGGTCGACGTGACGACCGAGGAGGGCCGATGGCTGCTCCGCTCGTTCCTGTGGCCAGGTCGTGACGATCGGATAGCGCGTCTTGAGGCGGCGGTCGCCACGCTCGCCCGGGAGGAGAGCAAGCCGGAGCTGATCAAGGGCGACTACGTCGAACTGCTCCCCCAACTGCTTGCAGACCGGCCCGCGGACGCAGTGACGGTGGTCTTCCAGACGGCATCGACCGGATACCTCAGCGCCGCAGACAGAGCATCCTTGCGAGACAGCCTCGAGGACGCCGGCGCCGATGGCCGTCCGCTCGCCCTGGTCTCGACCCGAACCGACGACGAACGAGAACATGCCCACGATGACCGTTGGGAGCTCGAGCTGCGCGTCTGGCCAGGGCAGGCCACACTGGCGGCGTTCATCGATTTCCACGGCAACTGGCTGGAGTGGCTCCTGTGATCTCGTCGCGTGACAACGAAACGGTGAAGCTCGTCCACAAGCTGCTCGGTGGGCGCAAGCATCGCGATGAGACAGGGCTCTTCGCCGCTGAAGGTGAAGATCTCGTCGCGGCAGCTCGAGCTGCTGGGATTGAGTCGGTTCATCTGCTCGTGGCGGGGGAGACCATCGAGCCCGATCTGCTAGCCGCGCTCTCGACGCTTCCGCACCCCGCGAGGCAGATCGGTGTTTATCGCACGGCCGATCTCCCACGTGGGGTGCGTGATCGGGGTCTCGGGCTCTGGCAACTCACCGACCCAGGCAACGTCGGAACGCTGATTCGCACGGCGGACGCCTTCGATGCCTGTGTCGCCCTTTCACCCCAATGCGCCGATCATCTCTCGCCAAAGGCGCTTCGAGCGTCGGCCGGGGCAGTGTTCCGCGTGCCGGTCGTCGGCTGGGATGAGCTCCCCGGAAGACGCATCGCTCTCGTCGCCCACGGTGGCGAGTCGATCGCAGACGTGGATCTCTCAGGCCAGGTCTCGATCGTCCTCGGTGCGGAGCGATACGGGCTGCCAAGCGAGGTCGAGTCGGCGTGCGACCTCCGGGTGTCGATCCCGCTTGCCGGCACCGCTGAGTCGCTAAACGTCGCGGCCGCAGGTGCGATCGCGCTCTACGCGACTCAGAGGCTCTGAGCCATGACCGCGCCGATCTCCGCAGCGAGCGTCGCCCGCGTGAAGGGCTTGGTCAGGAACGCCGTGCGTGGCGGGAGGCCGCCCGGCTCGAGCAGCTCGTCCGTTGTGTACCCGGAGACATAGAGGACAGGGAGCTCTGGGCAGAGCTGTCGCGCGCGCTCGACGAGCTCGGGGCCGTCCATGTTCGGCATGAGGACGTCCGTCATGAGAAGTGCGTAGTTCGACTCGCGCTCGATGAGCCCAAGTGCTGCCGCACCGCTCTCGGCGACATCGACCGAGTACCCGAGGTCTGTGACCAGCTTCTCGAGGATCCGCCGCACGCTCTCTTGATCCTCGACGAGGAGTACCCGTTCACCCGCACCGAGTCGGTGCTTCGATGGTGGCGATGCGCTTTCGGTGTCGGAAGGAAGCGTTCCGGTCGTGACAGGAAACGAGATCGTGAAGGTTGTGCCTTCACCGGGAGCCGTGCGAACGACGATGACTCCGTCGAACTGCGCCACGATGCCGTATACGGTCGCCAGGCCGAGCCCTGTTCCCTTGCTCTGCTCCTTCGTCGTGAAGTACGGCTCGAAGATCTGTGCCTCCGTCTCGGGATCCATGCCCGAGCCCGAGTCGGTGACGACAAGAACGGCGTAACGTCCAGGGTGCATCGGCCCGCTGGAATCGGGAGAAACGATCTCGGTTCGCGTCTCGATCAGAACCTCACCGCCGCTCGGCATTGCGTCCTTCGCATTGACCACGAGGTTCGCGAGGACCTGCTCAAGTTCACCCCGATCCGCCAGCACCAGCGCGAGGTCGGCCTCGAGCTGGGTCACGATGTGGACGTTCTCACCCACGAGCCGCTGGAGAAGTGCCACCGCGTCCGTGACCACCGCTGACAACGAGAGCGGCTGCCGCTCCATCACCTGACGGCGTGAGAAAGCCAGCAACTGACGGGTGAGCTCGGCACCACGGGTTGTGGTTCCTCGGATCTCCTCGGCATCTGCGCGAAATGGCGATCCCTCAGGCAGCCCACCGATGATCACGTCGGCATACCCCGAGATCGCCATCAGAAGGTTGTTGAAGTCGTGTGCAATTCCGCCGGCAAGTCGTCCCACCGCTTCGAGTTTCTGTGCGTGGAGGGCCTTGTTCTCGGCCTCGGCCAGTGCGGCCTCGGCACGGCGTCGCTGCGTGATATCGCGCACCCCTAGCTGACGCGCTTCGACCCCATCGAGAACCACGTTTCGCGAAACGATCTCAACGGGGACGATGGTCCCGTCAGTGTGGAGGATGTCGACATCGACGATGCGCGTATCGCCCGTGCGCATCCGCTCGATGAGCCTGTGATGATCATGTGGGGCCGTCAGCTCGAGGACGGTCATGCCAATGATCTCTTCACGGCTGCGGCCAATGAGATTGCCGAACGAGCCGCGGACGTCGACGACCGTTCCTGCAACGTGCGTGACGAACGCATCCCAGGCGGTCTCGATGAAGGCGCGGTGGCGCTCCTCGCTCTCACGGAGCTCCTCCGTGACGTTGACAAACTCGGTGACATCCAGAAGGAAGCCCTGAACGAGGGTCAGCGCACCTGTTTCGTCGGCGACGGCGACACCCTGGTCTCGAACCCAGATTGTCCTGCCGTCTTTGCGCCGGAATCGATACGTCATGCGGATAGGCTCAACGCTCTCCAGCAGATGATTCAGTCCGTCGTCGAGCACAGCTGCATCGCGCGGATCGACGCTCTGCGCGAACGGACGCTCGCTGAGCCACTCCTCGGGTGTGAACCCGGTCAGCTCCTCAATCTGACGATTGACGTAGAGCGTCGGAATCCCGGGTACCCGGTGCGCGAGGTACATCGCCAGGGGTAGCTCCTCGATCAGGTTGCGGAACCGGCGTTCAGCGCGCTTCTGTGCGGTGACGTCAATCGACGTCCCGACGACCATCTCAAGCGTGCCTTCAGGGCTGAACACGGGGTACGACTGGTTGTAGAGCCACCGAACCTCTTCGTCGGCACGGATAATTCGGAACTCCTGGTCGCGAGGCCCGTCCTGCTGTTCGGCAACCGCAGCATCGAAGATCTCAAGGTCGTCGGGGTGAATTATCGCCCGAAAGCGACTCATTCCCTGGCCGACAAACTGCGAGGCGGGAATGCCGTACTGTCGAACCGCGCCCTCCGAAACGAAGATTGTCGTCCGCTCCGGATCGACCGCCCAGACGACCCCGGGCACGCTGTCGACCAGCATGCGCAGAGTCCGTAGGGCGGAGCTTTCTGTGGGGTCAGTTGTCATTACATGGTCTGGCAGGCGGGTGAGCATAGACCGCCCATCCGACGGCGCGCGTATCCCTACCCGAAGCCGCCGCCTCCGCCACCACCGCCACCGCCCCCTCCCCCGGAGAACCCTCCGCCACCGCCACCCGAACCTGACGAAGGCGGCGCGAGCGCCGAGCCGAATCCTGAGGCGAGATCACCTATCGAGATCGAGGTTGCTCCGGAACCGAGATTGCCGCCCCCCGAAATCCAGTAGATCGAGCTCGTCTGCGCCATGGCCTCTGGCATGGCCATATGTGCCGCCTGGAGCACACGATCGGCGATCCCGAAGGCGATGCCGTAGACGAGGTAGCGCTCCCACAACGCGAGCGTTGCAGGTTGAGCCTCCTCGAGCCGCGGGAAGTCCTGGAGATATGAGCGGAATGCCTCCCAGCGCTCGGCCTCGATGTTTGCCTCACGTGACCGGCGCCGCCACAGCTTTCGGCGAGAGAGGGCGGCAACAAGAACGGCTGCATTCATGAAGGTCGCAACAGCGAGACCGACGAGCACCACATCGCTCCAGCGCGGATAGACGGAGCGCCAGCCGTCGAGCGCCCGCCACATCAGCAACGCCCCAAGCCCGCCAAAGGCAAGGAGACCGAGAACGAGAGGTAAAGCGCCGATTGAGGTGAACCACCCGCGGCCAGAGACCTCATTCGAAACCGCGGCTTTGAAGGCGCTGAACCGGGGGCTCATCGCAACACGATCGGCCTCAATCTTCTCACGGAAGCGCGACAGTCGCTCGGTCCCTTCGCCGATCACTCCGTCTGCGACCCTCGCGACGGATGTCTCCCATGGTGTGAGCTCGACGTCGGTTCCGTGCGACAGCTCGAGATCGGCTACGTCCTGAGATCGGAGGCCACCCCAGATCTTCCGTTCGGTCGTCACCTGCGCGGCCTTGTAGTGGCCTCGCCTTATGAGGTCGAAGAGCGTGGCCGTGAACTCGAACGATCCGGCCTCGCCGCCCTGCCGTAGGAGGGTTGGGACGAGCGCGGGCTCGGTCGAGGTCGGAGGCTCCTGCTCGTACTCGCGGTCGTACTCGGTTCCGAACTCGCGACCGAACACCCAGAACACGAGCGTCGAGACAAGGAACGCGGGAAGTGTCCCGAGTGCGAGCAAGATCAACGCGGTGCGCCATGGGTGCTGCTTCGCGCTTTCGATCCTGTCGTGGTCACGTTCGTAGGAGGCAGCGTCGGCTTGCTCTTCGGCGACGATCTTGGGCAGCCCGTTGCCTTCCACGACGCGCATCCCAGCCGCCGACGTAAACGCCTTCCGGGGGTATACAGCTCGTAGCTCGACGAACTGGTGCGCAGGGACGTCGAGCGCACGGAGCACTGCGTTCCGGCCGTCGAGGGTGACGTCACCACGAACGTACACAGGGTGCCCCCAGGCCTTCTGCACCTTGCCGGGCCCGCTGATCGTGCTGCGGAGCCGTCCGAGCGGCACGGTCCACTGGTCTCCCCAGACCTTCAGGTTGACGTCGACGACGTCGTCATATCCGATGGCGAGGCCCGCGAAGCGGTACCGGATCTTGAAGGTTCGCGGCCCACCGTCCGTCTGGAACCGCCACACGATGCGCACCCGCCTGGAAGACTTCTCTACTCCAACCGTGCCCGGAGGGCCACCGGGCTCAAGCGCGGTGGACGCCCCAGGACCGTACACCTGACCGTTCTCCGTGACCGAGATGTCGTCGATCGTCTCGCCCGACCGGAGCGGAATGTCGCGATATCCGTAGGTGAAAGAGCCATTGAAGAAGACCGTGATCTCCTCCTGCACCGCGAGTGAGCCATCGGATCGGACGATGGCCGCAACGGACGCGTCGGTGAGGGTGACAGTGCTGGCGTGAGCCGCTCCGGCGAAGGTGAGTGCGACGAGCGTCGCGACGGCAAGAAGGCCGAATCCTTTGGAGCCTCTGACGCGATGAGCAGCGTGCCGTCTGATCGTGCTGCTCGGGCATGCTGCCTCGTCCTCGGTCGCACCGATACGTCCCGTATCGCGCGCTCCCTGCGTTCTCGCATCACATCCGACCATCACACCCAGCCAGCGCGAGATCATTGTGTTAGAGGCGCTTAGCTCGTCGTACCGGGTGCGCCGCCGCTCTCCGCGGGCGGAGCAGGAGCGTCGACAGCAGACGCGTCAGGCGAAAAGTCGACCTTCGGGGCCTCGCGTTGCGTCTCGTCGGTCTCGAAGAACTCGCGCTTCAGGAAGTTGAAGATCCCGGCGATCAGTACACCAGGGAAGACCTGAATCGCATTGTTGTACGAGAGCACGGTGTCGTTGTAGACCTGACGCGAGACGGCGATCTTGTTCTCGGTCTCCGAGAGCTCGGTCTGGAGCTGCCGGAAGTTCTCGTCGGCCTGAAGCTCCGGGTACGCCTCCGCGACAGCGAAGAGCCGACCCAGCGCAGCACCCAGGATGCCTTCGGCTGCAGCCGTTGCTCCCGGAGTCGTAGCCTTCTGCGCGGCAGCGCGAGCCTCGGTAACGGCCTCGAAGGTGCCTCGCTCATGCGATGCGTAACCCTTCACCGTCTCGATGAGGTTCGGGATCAAGTCCCAGCGCCGCTTGAGCTGCACCTCGATCTGCGCCCAGGCGTTGTCGACGCGGTTGCGGAGCTTGACGAAGCGGTTGTAGAGCGCGATCAGCCAGACGACGAGCAGCGCCACCACCGCGAGGACTACGAGGACAACAATCACGTCGACAACTCTACCCTGGCTGCAGTCGGATCGTCCACTCGACCCGTAGAGCAAACCCAGATCATGTCTTCCCCACCGGCATAGTCGCGGCCATCGAACCAGCCATACAGCGCCTCGACTACGAGTCCCGCTGTGTGGATAAGCCTGCGCCATCCGGCTTCGTTGAGCCAGTGGAGCGTGAAGGAGGTTGCCTCTTCGCCTCGGCGTACTGAGAGCTTGAGCGTTCGCGCATTCTCGTCCCAATCTGCGCGCTCGAAGATCTCCGGTTCACGCTCGACCCAGTGGCCGTCCGTCTCCTCGATGTCCTCTTGGCTCGGCGCGAAGACGTCGAAGACGAGCCTCCCACCGGGTGCAAGAAGCGCGGCTGCGGCCTGCAGCACACGCAGCTTCTCCTCGTCACTGGGCATGTGCAGGAGCGACCGGAAGGGAACGAGCACCAGTGGCACGAGCTCGCTGACGGGCGGTCTGCGCATATCACCTTGCCTCAGGTCGACCAGCCCCTCAACGCCTTCAGCCTCGGCGTACGCTTTTGCCGCAGCGAGCATGCCGCTCGATTCGTCTACACCGATGACGCGAACCCCTGCCTGCGCGATCGGGACGGCGATGCGACCTGTGCCGACGGCAAGCTCGACCACAGGCCCGCCGGTGGTGCGCGCGAGCCGGGTGTAGAAGTCGACGTCCTCGACAACCGAAACGCTCCATGCGTCATAGATACCGGCGATTGCGTCGTACATGGTGTCGCTGTTCGTTGCCATCGACTCGGAGATATAGCCGCTGCAGACGTCTCTCCGCCGAAGCCGCGCGCGCAGAAGCTCTAGCCGCAGAAACCTAGGCTCGCGCTGTACCCTCGACATTCGATGGATGTCGAGGCGATACAGCGCGAGGGACTCGCCGCAACCGCGGCTGCCACCACCATCGAGGAGATCGAGATCGTTCGGGCCACGTACGTCGGCCGCCAAAGCGCTCTCAAGCTGGCTCTGCGCGACGTGCGCGACCGCGAAACCGGGATGGCGCTCAATGCCGCGCGGGTTGCCCTCGAAAGTGCGGTCGACGAGCGGGCCTCGGCGCTCGCACGCGACGATCTCGACCGCCGACTGCGCGAAGAGCGCGTCGATGTCACGTTGCCGGCGAACGCTGCCTACCGCCGCGGGCACCTTCACCTGATTACGCAGATCCGGCGCGAGGTCGAGGACATCTTTCTCGGGCTTGGGTACACCGTTGTCGATGGGCGTGAGGTCGAGAGCACCCGTTACAACTTCGATGCGCTCGCATTCCCGCAGGGCCATCCGGCCCGCTCACCGCAGGCGTCTCTCTTCGTTGACCCCGAGACCGTGCTGCGCACCGAGACGTCACCCACGCAGATCCGGACGATGGAGGTGCAACAGCCGCCGGTGTACATCGTCACCCTCGGTCGGACATATCGTCGCGACACGCCCGACGCGACGCACACGCCGATCTTCCACCAGGTCGAGGGCCTCGCAGTCGACGAAGGGATCACGCTCGCCGATCTCGAAGGCACGCTTGACTTCCTCCTCCGCAAGCTCTTCGGCGAACAGCGGCGAACCGAGTTTCGCACGCACGATTTCCCCTTCACCGAGCCGTCGATCGAGGCCTACGTCTCATGCCACGTGTGCGACGGCAGCGGCTGCCCCGTCTGCCGGCACTCCGGGTGGATTGAGGTCGGCGGCGCCGGAATGGTCGACCCCAAGCTCTTCGGGTTCGTTGGGTATGACGCAGAACGCTACAGCGGCTTCGCTTTCGGCTGGGGGCTCGAACGCATCGCCATGCTCCGCCACGAGTTTCCAGACCTCCGCGAGTTGTGGCGCAACGACCTCCGCTTCACAGGGCAGTTCTCATGAGGGTGCCACTCGGCTGGCTACGCGAGTTCGTACGCGTTGATGCGACCGCGCAGGAGATCGCCCGACGCCTCAACGTCTCAACCCTTGAGGTCGAGCGTGTGATCGAGGTCGGTGTCCCTCGGTCAGAGGACAACCTCGCGCATCTGGTGGTCGGTCGCGTGATCTCCGCCGACAAGCACCCGAACGCCGACCGTCTCCAGCTCTGCCA
>JANNQQ010000344.1:0-3376 GCA_031400835.1 Actinomycetes bacterium
GGTCGATCGACGGCTAACGCGCCTCACCGTCGTGGAACCGTCGGAACCGCCGGACTTCCTAGTCCGCTCCGATGAGCCGATCCGCGCGTTCCGCAACGACCCGCCCGATCGCCAAGGACGCGGTCGCGGCGGGCGAGGGCGCATTTAAAACATGCAACATGCGTGGCGCATCGATGAAGTGGAAGTCGTCGACGAGCGCGCCGTCCCGAGTCACGGCCTGCGCGCGCAACCCCGCACCGCCGGGGACCAGATCGCCTGCGCCAATTGCCGGCACCAGCCGCGCGAGATCCTGGGCGAACCTCCGTTTGCTCAACGAGCGCTGGATCTCGGCCACACCCGAGACGAGGTTTCGACGCGCCAGGCGCCAAAAACCGGGCCAGCTCAGCGCCGACCAGGCGTCGCGGGGCGCGAAAGCCAGCCTGCCGTAGCCGCCGCGGCTCAACGACAGGACGGCGTTCGGACCCGCCTCGACCCCGCCGCGCACCATGCGCGTCAGGTGCACCCCCAAGAACGGGAATCGAGGATCGGGTACCGGATAAATAAGATGGCGTACCAGCCGCTCGCTGGCCGCGGACAGACGCCAGTACTCGCCTCGAAACGGGACGATACGGACGCCAGGGTCGACCCCTGCGAGCCGAGCGATGCGATCGGAATGCAGCCCGGCGCAGTTGATCAGACCCCGCGCGATCACCGTCTCGCGGCCGACGCTGAGCGCGAACGCCCCAGGCCTTGACCCGACGGCAACCACTCGGGCAGACAGCCGAACCTCGCCGCCGAGCGAGGCGATCTCATCTGCGATCGCCTGGGCGACAGCCGGATAATCGACGATGCCGGTCTCGAAAACTCGCAGACCGGCGACACCGGCGACTTCGGGCTCGATTCGCCTCATCCCGGGCAAATCGAGAGGCTCGATGCCCATCAGCCCGTTGGCTGCTCCGCGGCGTGCCAACTCGGACAATTGCGCGAGATCTTCGGGCCCCACCGCGACGACCAGCTTGCCGCAGACCTCGTGCGGAATCGCGTGCTCGACACAGAAACGGACGAGTTCCTGACGGCCCTCGGTGCACAGACGAGCCTTGAGCGATCCGGGACGATAGTAGAGCCCGCTGTGGATCACACCACTGTTCCGGCCCGTTTGATGTGCCGCCAAGCGCGGCTCGGCCTCGAGCACGACCACGCTGCGACGTCGCCGCAGCAGGAGCGCTCGAGCGACCGCGAGGCCGACGATGCCACCCCCGACGATCGCCACGTCATACCCCTGGTGCCCACCCATTCGCGTTCGACCCCCCCTCGGCGTGACCGCCGCTGTGCACCGCTACCGGCAACTCCATAGTAGAGAGAACGATCGTGAAACACCCCTCGCTCGCGACGGCGCGGCATGAATCTCCCCTTCTCGCCTTTCAATTGACGACCCGGGATAGCGGGGCTACGTTCTAGATGATGGCGCGTGGGGCGTGGGTCCGCAGCGTGATCTCGCGAGCGGATCGATTGGAGGCCGGTGATGACCAGCGGCGAACAGATCCTGACCAAGGCCAAGCAGGCCCTCGACCTCGACACCTTTCGCGAGCAACACTGGGCCGGCACGCTCGCCGACTATCTCGATCTCGTTCGCAAAGACCCCAAGGTCACGCGCAGCGCATTCGAGCGTCTGTACGACATGATCCTCGGTCACGGCACGCGGGACTACGTCGACAACAAGAAGAAAATCGTCCACTACACCTTCTTCGACGACCCGGAGCACGGCAGCGAGGATGCGATCTACGGTCTCGACATCGCGTTGATGAAACTGGTCAGCATCTTTAAGAGCGCAGCGCTGCGCTACGGAACCGAGCGCCGCGTCATCCTGCTTCACGGACCGGTCGGCTCATCGAAAAGCACGATCGCTCGACTCCTGAAGCGCGGGCTCGAGGCCTACTCACGCCGCCAGGACGGGGCGCTCTACACCTTCGGCTGGGTTCGCGACCTCGCCAAACCCGAAACCGTCGTCCCCTGCCCGATGCACGAAGAGCCGCTGCACCTCGTCACCTTCAAGCTACGGCCAATGTTCGAGGAGATGCTGAACCAAGATCGGCGCCCCGGAGACTTTCGCGTACGCATCGAGGGCGAACTCTGCCCCTTCTGCCGCCAGGAGTACCGGGAACTCTCGGCGCGCTACGACGGCGATTGGTCGCGCGTCGTGCAGCATGTGCAAGCGCGCCGGTTGTTGCTCTCGGCGCAGGATCGGGTTGGCATCGGCACCTTCCAGCCCAAGGATGAAAAGAACCAGGATTCGACCGAGCTGACGGGCGACATCAACTATCGCAAGATCGCCGAATACGGCTCGGACTCCGATCCGCGCGCCTTTAACTTCGACGGCGAGTTCAACATCGCCAATCGCGGCATGATCGAGTTCATCGAGGTGCTCAAGCTCGACGTGGCTTTCCTATACGAGCTCCTCGGCGCAAGCCAAGAGCACATGATCAAGCCCAAGAAATTCCCGCAGACCTTCATCGACGAAGTGATCATCGGCCATACCAACGAACCCGAATATCGACGCCTGCAGAACAACGAATACATGGAAGCCTTGCGCGACCGGACGGTCAAGGTCGACATCCCCTACATCACCAAGCTCAGCGAAGAGATCAAGATCTACGAAAAGGACTACAACCCGAAGAAGATCCGCGGCAAGCACATCGCACCGCACACCATCGAGATGGCAGCGATGTGGGGGGTTCTGACCCGTCTGGAAGACCCCAAAAAGCACAACCTGACGCTGATGCAAAAGCTCAAGCTCTACAACGGCAAATCACTCCCTGGATTCACTGAAGAGAACGTCAAGGAGCTGCGCAAGGAGACCCAGCGAGAGGGAATGGACGGAATCTCTCCGCGCTACATCCAGGACAAAATCTCGAACGCTCTCGTCTCCGACCTGAACGATCGCTGCATCAATCCGTTTCTGGTGATCAACGAACTCGAATCGGGGCTGCGCCACCATTCCCTGATCACCAACGAAGAACAGCGCCAGCGCTATCGCGAACTGCTCGACGACGTGCGTCGCGAATACGAAGACATGGTCAAAAACGAAGTCCAACGGGCCATTGCCGCGGACGAGGCGGCGATCGCGCGACTCTGCTCGAACTACGTCGACAACGTCAAGGCTTACACCCAAAAAGAACGCGTACGCAATCCCTACACGGGCCAGGATGAAGAGCCGGATGAGCGGCTGATGCGCTCGATCGAAGACAAGATCGACATCCCGGAGGGCCGCAAGGACGACTTTCGCCGCGAGATCATGAACTACATCGGCGCGTTGTCACTCGAAGGCAAGAAGTTCGACTACCGGACGAACGAGCGCCTGCACAAGGCCTTGGAGCTCAAGTTGTTCGAGGATCAGAAG
>JANNQQ010000345.1:0-1717 GCA_031400835.1 Actinomycetes bacterium
CATACCGAAGCTTCGAATCGGCAGATTCGGAGTATGGCTGGTCGTCGTGATACCCGGCGAGCTGTTCTAGTAGTTCAAGCTGCTCGTCTTCGCGCAGGTCGATTCCGGAGAGCGATCGGGGCTGTCGTTCTGGCCAAATGACTCCTTGTCGCTCACGCAGATCCGATACCGCTGGGATCGGCGAGTAGTAGTGGCCGGGCGTGTGTCCCGGACGGCTTCGTACGAGATGGAGAGCATCAACTGAGCGCTGAATGTACGGGAGTCGGTTCGCGACCTTCCTTAGTCTTCCCACTTCGGACGATTGTGACGAAGTCGGAAACGTTCGTCCAGGGCCGATGGAGATGGTGGCGGCGATCCGAAGGCCGACCGTATTCAGTCGAGCCTCTCGGTGTGCAACTTGCGCCAACGAAGTTCGCAGACGGGATCGAGCCCAGAATCGTACGAGGAATGAGTATCCTCCCTGAGGAGAGCTTTGAGACAGGTCGCTCAGCGCCCGAAAGACGGCGCCATCAGCGTCGTCGACGTGCCCGCACCGGCGCTGCGTCCCGGCTGGCTTCTCATCGCGAACCGGTTCTCGCTGATCAGCGCCGGCACCGAGCGCACGAAGGTCGTCACCGGCGAGAAGAATTTGCTGCAGAAGGCACGCGCGCGTCCCGACCTTGTCAAGAAGGTCATTGACCGGGCGCGGGTCGAGGGAGTAGGTGCCGCGATCGGAGTGGCACGCGATCGCCTTGCTGCGCTCGCACCGCTCGGCTACTCGTCGGCCGGCGTGGTGATCGAGGTTGGCGCCGGGGTGGATGGGATCGCCGTGGGCGACAGTGTTGCGTGCGGAGGCGAGGGCGCAAACCACGCGGAGGTTCTCGCCGTTCCTAAGAATCTCGCGGCCCGAATTCCGGACGGGGTCTCGTTCGACGATGCCGCGTACGCGACGGTCGGGGCAATCGCTCTTCATGGCGTTCGTCAGGCCGAGGCTGGAATCGGCGAGTGGGTCGGCGTTGTTGGGCTCGGGCTTGTCGGGCAACTCGCGGCACGGATTCTGCTCGCGTCGGGCTGTCGGGTCGTCGGGATCGACCTCGACGAAGCCGCGGTTGAGCTCGCGCGCGGCGCCGGGGTCACCGCGCTTCGCCGCGACGATCCGGGGCTCGAGCAGGCTGTGCGTTCCGCCACGGGAAACCTTGGTCTCGATGTGGTTCTCCTCTGTGCCTCGTCGTCGTCGCCCGACCCGCTCGAGCTCGCCGTCAGCCTCGCGCGGAACCGGGGCCGGATAGTTGTCGTCGGTGAGACGACGATCGCGGTCGACCGGGCGCCGATGTACGAGAAGGAGCTCGAGTTGCGGATGTCCCGCTCGTACGGACCCGGGCGCTACGACCGCGACTATGAGGAGCGCGGCCGTGATCTCGACCCCGCGTACGTGCGCTGGTCGGAGCAGCGCAACATGCAGGCGTTCCTGCAACTTGTTGCGACCGGCGCAGTGAAGCCAGCCGATCTGACGACTCACCGCTTCGCGATCGAGGACGCGCCGCAGGCATACGCGACCCTCACCGGCAGGGAAGCGGACTCGCGTCCCTTCGGCGTCCTGCTCGAGTACTCCGAGGTAACCCCAGCGCCTCTCCGAGCCCCGGCCAGGCGCAAGGCACCAGGTGCCCCGACAGGCACAGGGGTGGGTCTCATCGGAGCCGGGGCGTTCGCGCGCGCCACCCTCATTCCCGCGCTCAAG
>JANNQQ010000346.1:0-3846 GCA_031400835.1 Actinomycetes bacterium
CTGATTCCCTTCGTGTTCGATCCGGATTTCGGCTATGAACGTTATGCACAATGGGCCCTCGACGTGAGGTGATCTCGTCTGGCGTCACACTCAGACTGCTGATGCCGAAGGTTGCGGACTGCCGAACTCGCATGACTTCAACGATACGAGAACGGGTAGCGCCGAATGCCCGATGAGGATGCTTCCCGCAAGTGATCAACCCGTGCCGATCGGCAGATCTGCGCCGTGCGTTGCCCTGGCGGAGGTCAACGGCGACCCCTCGAGTCACTTCTTGTCTGGCCCACGCAGACTGCGTCGCAGAGATTGAATCCCTGACCACAACCGCCACACCAGGAGTGGCACCGCTGGAATTGCTAGCCACCAACTTTCGATCGTCGTGGTCGTGCCGCCGATCAACTGAGACCCCACCAATGAGCGGGCACGCAATCGTCAGAGGGAAGACGTTGAACCACCGGATCATCGTGCCCGGGGACTTCAGCCGAGGCCAGTGATAGATCCGACCCGATCGGCAGTTCGGCACTACCGCCGGGCCCGATTGCCGCATGCTGGCGTCATCGATCTGAGCCGCAAAACAGAGACAGGAGCCGATCTCGGCAGACTGGGCTCACGGAACTCAGTGTCCGGCCCGCGGTGCTGGAGTGGGCGATGCGGAATGGCCAACCGTCCCGACACCTTGCTGGCAGTCGCCAAGCGGTCACTGTTCGCATCGCAAGAGTTGCCGATTGCCCCGGGGCTCGAGTTCGAAGGGGCTCAGGTATCCCCGCTGTTGATGCGGCCTGGGACCATCGCGATCGAGGAGGAGGTCGCTCCGGTCAGCCCGGCCGCTGCCACGCTGGTTTCGGGCGGACCTGGGGGTACCAGGGATGACGCAGCGGGTCACCGGGCGAGAGTTGCAGCGACAGCCCGGGGGTCAACGGCACCGTCGGGCGCGTTGCCGGGCGGGTGTCGTAGACGATGTCCGTGCCGTAGCAGCGCACCGTCAGTGTCCGCCGCTTGCCGTCGGGAGGCGTCGGCCCGCCACCGTGCAAAACACCGGGATGCACCAGCACCACGTCGCCCGGTGTGATGTCCCACGACACGATCGTCCAGTCGTCGCGGTTCGCCTCGATGTCGGGCAATTGCGGCAGGTCTGCTCCGTAGAACGGCGCACGCGCATCCTCATTGACGACACGCGGGTTGAAGCCGTCGTACATCGTCTGGCGATGCGATCCGGGCACGAACTCCAAACAGTGCTCTTTCGCCAACGGGTCGAGCGTGATCCACATAGAAGCGACCATCTCGCCGGCCATCGGCCAGTACGGCAAGTCCTGATGCCACGGCGTGCGGCCTGCGCCACCGCCTTTGATGAAGAACTCGTCGGAGTACAACCAGATCTCCTCGGAGTCGAGCAGCTCGGCCATCATGTCCGCGATCGGTGAGTCAAACAGCAGGCGCTGGATCTCCGGGATCACCTCGAAGTTGCGCACGGTCTCCAAGAACTGCTGCGGCGTGCCGTCGTAGAACGTGTGCTTGGCCTGCCCACTGTCGCGCATGACCCGCTGCAGTCCGAGCTCGACAAGCAGCAGCCACTCCGGATGGAGCGCCTCACGAAGGATCACCACGCCGTCGCGGCGATACTGCTCCTTGACCTCCTGCGTGATCAAAGCCACGGCAGCCAACAGTTCCGGGCGCGGGTGCGTGAGTCGTGCAGATGCTGCCGGTCCTGAAGCGGCGCCCATGTCGCCCGAGTCGGTCACGTGTTGCTCCCCTCGCGCCGAAGCCACCGGCGCTCCGTACAGTCTGCTCCCAGTGCCGGTCAGCGGTCGAAGCGGCCCGTACTGGGCGCGCCGATCGGCAGATCGGGACGCCGTCGTCGAGCGAGACCGACGTCCCTTGCCTACTCACGAAGGTCGGCGAGCGGGACCGTCATGGCGTCGCCCTGGGCGGTACGCATGATCACCACGTCGTCCTCGATCGTCAATGTCAGCTCGCCATCGCGGATCGACTCACAGACACCCAGCGCGAGATGCTCCGCGTCGACGGGATCCGGCTCGTGATGACGGACGTATCGCAGGATGAGCGCTCGATCAACAGGGTCATCGGGGTGAAGACGTCGCACTTTGGCAAAGGGATTCCCGAATCGGTCGTCCATGGCGGGTGGGTTTACCTCCGTTCGGTCAGGTGAGGTCAACACGTCGAGAATCCGCACACTGCCCGACGTGGCAGCTGCTGTCCAGCGACCGATGGGCAGCTCTGTGCAGCTACCCGCGCACCCAGTCTGAGGCGTACGAGACATCGCCCAGCACCGCGACCACCCCACGCCGCTGTCCCCTTACTCCACCGCTGGTCGACTCATCTCGCGACAAACGGAAGGGCGCTCTCGAGATCGGCGTCCAGGCGGTGCCAGCGGTCGAAGCAGGGTACGACGCCCTCCCGATCGGTCTCCTCGACCACCCTCGCAGTCAGGTCCTCCGTCGCACGACGCAGCAACGCGTGCTCCAGGTGCACGCGGTCGAGGTTCTTGGCGCCATAGGCGCGAAGGAACGCCGGCGGGTCCGAATGCAGGAAAGCCACCCTCACGTCGTGCTCTCGCGGCCCGACGCATGCGTGGTCCCAGTCGAGGATCGCGCTCACGACTCCCGCGTCATCTAGCAACAGGTTCGACCCGCCGAAGTCGTTGTGCAACAGCACGGGCTCGGAGCGGTGACGCAGCGCCTCATCGGTCACGGCCTCGAGGCGGTTCAGGTAGTGCTCGACCTCGAGACTGCGGTCGCGGATCCACGGGTGGTCGAGCCGCTCTCGCAGGTCCGAGATGATGTCCCATTTGTCCATCACGAGTGCGACCGTGGGCAGCCCGGGCGCCGGGTGGTTGTGAACGAGGCGAAGCACACGAGCGGTTTCGTGCCAGTCATCGTCCACGGCGTGTCGCCCCCCTAGGAAGCGGAAGACCCCGAAGCAATTGCCTCCGGCCGTGACCGCGAACGACTCCCCGTCGACGGTCTGCTGCGCAACAGGCACCGAAAAACCAAGCTCGAGCTGCTCCAGAAGGGGGAGGTTCGCCGGCGGACGGTAGCGCCAGACCTTGACGAACCAGACGCCGTCCGTCCAACCGACGCTGTCCCACCCGAGCCCATGGCGACGAAGGTCACCAACCCGAAACCCGAACGCGTGCAGGATCTCAGCGCTCGTCGGAGGCAGCACATCGGCCAACACGAAGTCGAACGCTACCGCGCCGTGCGATTCGGCCTCATGCCGGACGTAGCTGCAGGCGGAGCGCAAGCAGATTGCCCGATGAGAATACTGCTGTCCACCGAGCAGAGCGGCAGTTCCGGCGCTCGAGATCGGCACCTACCGATCAGTCTGGCGAGACTAGGTCGACCGAAATCTCCACCGCTGTAGTCGTTCCCCTGTTCTCAAGCCAGTGTCTGGTGTTTCTATCTTCGGGCCAGCCCACTCCCGGTCCATAGTCCGTGGCGACTCCATCACGATGGTCAGTGATCGTCCCCTGCAGAATGTAGACGATCCCTGGTCGGCCTTTATGGTCGTGAATCGGGCCGAACACGGCTCCGGGCTCGAAGGTGAACTTGCGCATTCGCAATTGGCGTCCTGCCATGCCCTCGATCTCAGGGCCAAGGTCGATGGTTGCAAGTAACTCCGCCGTAACGCCTTTCGTCTCAGGTCTGGCCTGTTCGTCGGTCAAGCGCATCCTCCTTCGGTCCTTCACGACAGATTGCCCTGATGGAGCATGTGATGCAAGGACGTTGCGGTATTCGTAGCGTTTGGGGTCTGGCCGGGTGTGTCTCCCGAATGCCCTGTCACCGTGATGGTTGACTTCCGAGCGAAGCGTCCAGCCGGCCAGATCCAGTC
>JANNQQ010000347.1:0-2078 GCA_031400835.1 Actinomycetes bacterium
TGGCACCGCGGTCGTGGTGTACACGAGTGGACGCTTCGTCGGCGAGGGATCGCAGACGAGTCTGCGCGTGGTTGACCCCGATGGAGCACACGACCGTGCGATCGTGTTCGGGTCAGGCGACCGTTCATCGGGTCTCAACGACCGCGTTCAGTTGGTAGCGGACGTACCAGTCCTGGAGGCTGCGCAGCTCCTCGAGCGAGAAGCCCTCACCCTCGAGCGTGTACCAGAAGATCTGGCCGAGGGCGGTGGAGTCGGGGCCCAGGACCGGCGTCACGCCCGGCGGCAGCCTGCCTGCAGCCGCGGACAGTCGTTCGAGAACACGCGAACGCGCCCAGTAGTAATCGACCGAGTCGTCGAAGATCGCGAAGACCATCGAAAAGCCGAAGCCCGACATCGAGCGGATGGTCTTGACGCCGGGCGTGCCCTGGAGGGACGCGGTCAGCGGATACGTGACCTGATCGTCGACATCCTGCGGCGATCGGCCCTCCCAGTCGGCGAAGACGATCACCTGCTTGTCGCCGATGTCCGGGATCGCATCGACCGGAGTGCGCAGCAGCGCGAACACGCCCACCGCCGCGAGCGCAAGCGCAGCGAGGCAAACGAGAATCGGATTGCGCAGACACCACGAGATCAGAGCACGAATGATCACGGCGAGCTTCTAGTGACCCGCGTGTCCGGCTGGTGCGCTTGCACCCAGCTCCAGCCCCTTGGGGAAGAGCAGGCTGGGCTTGCCTTCGATCTGCGATTGCGAGTCGAGCAGGAAATTCCCGCGCACGACCACGCGATCGCCTTCATTCAATCCGGCGAGAACCGGGTACAAGCCGGCTGCGCGCGGCCCGAGCGTCACTTCGGCCAACTCATAGCGTCCGGGCTCGCGCTCGACCCAGACGATGGTGCGCGCCCCCGATCCGAGTACAGCCGTCGATGGGACCGCCAAAGGCGACGCAGCACTGCTCCCGCTCGCCGGAAGTTCTCCGGGCTCCAGCACGAGGTCCATCTGGCACAGCGGACATTTCCCAGCGGAATCGGCCACGACCTCGGGATGCATGGGGCAGCTGAACTTTCCCGCGAGGATCGACGGCACACGCTTACCGTCCGATCCAAGCTCCGCGCTGATGGTCACGTGCGCAAACATCCCCGGTTTGAGCAGCCGCTCTGGGTTGTCCAGATTGATGCGCACCTTGATGGTGCGCGTAGCTTCGTCGACACGCGGGTCGACGAAGGCCACGACGCCCTTGAAGACGTCGCCGGGCAGGGCCTCGACGTTCACGCTCGCCGATTGGCCGCGAACGACCCAGGGCAGCTCGTACTCGTACACGTCCGCGAGCACCCACACGCGCGACAAGTCGGCTATTTCGTAGAGCGGATCGCCGGTTTCGACGTACGTCTGCTCGCGCACGTGCTTGGCCACGACCGTTCCCCCGATCGGAGTGTGCACCGTGAGGATCTCCGAGGGCTTGCCTGTCTTCTGGAGTTCTTCGAGCTGAGCTTCGCTTACGCCGAGCAGCAGGAGTTTCTGGCGAGAGAGATCGGCGCGCGCGCGATCCCGTTCGCCCTGCTGTCCTGACTCAGGCGACTCGCCGAGCGCGCGCAGTCCGAGCAGGAACTCCTGCTGTGCGACCACGAGTTCGGGGGCGTAGATGTCGACCAGGTGGTCGCCGCGAGCGACGTCGACGCCGGTGTAGTCGGCGTACACGCGCTCGACCCTCCCGGCGACGCGCGCCGTCAAGTTCGCAACGTTTGGTTCCGCGAACGCCACGCGGCCGACGGTTCGCAATGGATAGGTCAGGGACTGGCGACGCACAGCTTCGACTTCGATCGAAGCCACGCGCTGCGCGCCCTCCGCGAGCACGACGAGCGAGCCGCTCCCGGAAGCGTCCTTGGCAGGCACGAGCTTCATACCGCAAATCGGGCAGCTCCCTGGCTTCGGCATGCGGATCTGCGGATGCATCGAGCAGGTCCAGATCTGCGTTTCGGCGACCTTCTCGTCGGCAGCGCCCGTGTGACCCGCATGCATGTCGGGTGCCTGTGCACCCGACGACGTCCACCGCCCGATTGCGAATCCGATCGCGAGCAGC
>JANNQQ010000348.1:0-7336 GCA_031400835.1 Actinomycetes bacterium
TCGATCCGACTGCGACTCAGGCGTACGAGCTCTTCGGGTGACAGCCGCACCAGGTGCCGGGGCGAACCAGCTCCCGCCCAGACGAGCCGGTGGTGGAGTAGTCGTTGCTCGACGAGCACCTCGGCGATGGCGGGTAACGGAAACGGTGCCACTGCGCCCGGATCGAACCCCGTGACCTCGAGCACCACCTCGGGGTTGGCGATTGTCACCCGCCGCACATTGGTGAGCCGAGCGATCTTGCCGGTGTCGGCGCGCCTGTCACCTGGGACAAGCGCGACCACCGGTGTGCCGTCACACAAGACGACCAGCGACTTGACGATCTGCCCGAGCGTGCAGCCGATGGCATCCGCAGCGCCCGCGGCTGTGGGCGCGTCCATCGATACCTCCTCGAGCCGCGCCTCGGCACCCGCAGCCTGCAGATACTCGGCGACTCGAACGACGGCTGGCGGCCACGCCTCGCGTGGGAGCTCTCTCCGGGAGCTCAATCGTGACCTCGGAACGTCCGGAATCTGACTGCCTGGGGATAGGTGTCGTACGCAACGTATGACGCGCGGAGCCGTGTCCGACCGGTCGAGTTTTCGGTCACGATCGAACGCTACAGCTCGAAAAGCCACACGTCGTCGAAACCCGCAGCGTGGAGTCGCTCCTTGATGACCGGCGTGGCTTTGGTGTCGATCGAGAAGGCCATCAATGCCTTGTCACCCTCCATCGTGCGCGAGACTGCCATGTTTGCGATGTTGACTCCTGCATCTCCGAACATCGCGCCCACCTGCCCGATCACGCCGGGGCGGTCGGGGTAGCGCACGAACACCATGTGCGGCGCAAGCTCGATATCGATCGCGTGGCCAAGCGCCCCGGCGAGAAACAGTCGTGGCTCAGGGCCGATTGTGGTCCCCGAAACTGTGACCTCCACCCCGCCCGTCCGCACCCGCACCTCAACCGTGTTGGTGTAGTCGCGCGAAGCACGGAACCGTTCCTCCGCGACTGCGATCCCGCGCTCGGCGGCAAGCAGTGGTGCATTGACCACGTTGACCACCTGATCCACACGTCCCTGGAAGGCACCGTTCAGCGCGGCGACCGTGAGCAGCCTCGTGTCGTAGTCGGCGAGTGGGCCATATGCGGCGACCGCGATGTGCGTCGGACGTCCGCCGGCGACGTCCATCGCAAGCCGTCCCAGCTGAGCAGCGAGCGGGATGAACGGTCCAAGAACCTCCAGATCAGCGGCATCGACGACCGGAATGTTGACAGCGTTCGAGACGATCCCTCCACCAAGCGCAGCGACCACCTGCTCCGCGATGATGAGCCCGGCCCTGTCCTGCGCCTCATCGGTCGATGCAGCAAGGTGAGGCGTGACCACGATTTCATCCAGCTCGAGCAGCGGGCCTGTGTACGGCTCGGCGGAGAAGACATCGAGAGCGGCGCCGGCGATCTTGCCCGAACGCACGCCGTCGATCAGAGCCTCTTCATCGATAAGCGCGCCGCGAGCTGCGTTGACAATACGGACACCGTCGCGCATCTTTGCAATCGCCTCGTGGTTGATCATTGCTCGCGTCGCGTCCATCAGCGGTGAGTGGAGAGTGATGACGTCGGCCCTCGCATAGACCTCATCGAGGTCTATCGCTTGCTCCACTCCGAGTTCACGAAAGCGGTCGTCGCCGACGAACGGGTCGAATGCCACGACGCGCATCCCCAATCCGATAGCGCGACGGGCGACTTGCTGACCGATGCGCCCGAACCCGATCACACCGAGCAGCTTCCCGTCGAGCTCCACCCCACCCCAGCGCGACCGCTCCCAGCGCTTCTGCTTGAGGGCAGCATGCGCCTGCGGGATGTTCCGGGCAAGAGCGACCATGAGACCGATGGTCTGCTCGGCCGCAGAGATCACCGTCGACTCCGGCGCATTCGCGACGACTATTCCGCGCCGCGTGGCTGCCTCGACGTCAACATTGTCGACGCCAACGCCGGCTCTACCGATGACCTTTAGTCGGTCGGCGAGCGCAATCACATCCGCGGTCATGTTGGTCGCTGAACGAATGACGATTCCGTCGTAGCGACTAATGATCTCTTCGATTGGAGTGTCTTGGTCGACGTCGACCTCAAACCGCGAACGGAGCAGATCAATCCCCGCTTCGGCGATCGCTTCGCGGACGAGGACCTTCATCCGCTCATCCCTTGACTGCCGACTCGAAAGCCGTCCGCGCGGCGACCGCTGCGCCGCCAGCGCTGACAGGGAACCCAGCTGCGCTTAGCTCCTGCCCGATGGCAGACAGGGTCAGTTCAACCTCGGTGATCCCGACATGGCCGATGTGCCCTAGACGGAAGAGCCGACCGACGATGTCGCCATGGCCACCGGCAATGGTAATACCGTGCCGGTCGCGGAGCGCGAGCCGAAGGGCAACCGCGTCGATCCCCTCCGGGGTCAGCGCCGCAGTGAGCACAGCGGCGCTGTCGTCGTCTGGGGAATAGAGCTCGAGCCCGAGCTCCTTGACTCCCGCCCGGCAGGCACGCCCGAGCGCGACATGTCGTGCGAAGGCACCATCGAGTCCTTCTGCGAGCAGTAGCTCGAGCGCGGTATCGAGCGCGACGATCGTCGACACGGCCGGAGTGAACGGGGTGTTGTCCTTCTCCGCCTGCGCGATCGCTCGCTCCCAATCCCAGTAAAACCGGGGCATTGTCGCACTCGAAGCCTTCTCTCGCGCGCGCGGTGAGACCGAGACGAACCCAAGGCCTGGTGGGCACATTAACGCCTTCTGCGAGCCGGTCACGACGACGTCAATGCCCCAGGCATCCGTTTCGAGCGGCACCGCGCCAAGACTTGAGATCGCATCGACGACACACAGAGCACCGGCGCGACGGCACGCCGCTGCCAGCGCCTCGACATCGCTGACGACCCCTGTTGAGGTCTCGGAGTGCACGACGAGCGCGACGGTCGCTCCACTGTGATGCAACGCCTCCTCGAGGTCGTCGGCGGAGGGAGCCTCGCCCCACGCGTAGCTCAGCGGATGGACACTCGCTCCGTACGCGGCGGCGACCTTCTGCCATCGATCGCCGAAGTTCCCGTGTGAAACGGCGACCACGGCTTCGCCGGGTGAGAGCAGATTCACCACCGCCGACTCGAACGCTCCCGTGCCTGAGGCGGTGAGCACGATGACTTCGTTCTCTGTTCGGAAGACGTCGCGGAGGCGCGTCCGCACCCGTCCGAACAACGTCTTGAACTCAGGCGACCGGTGATGGATCACCGGCTTTCCAAGCGCCTCGAGCACCACCTGGGGGACCTGTGTCGGCCCTGGCGTCAATAAAAACGGTTCACGGGGCACGTTTCCAGACTAGCGCCACGTACCGCTCGGGTGGTCTACCTACCGATGGGTGCGGAACGAAATGACCTGTTGGAACGTCGGGCGATTCGTCCAGCGCAACGAGTCGGGAAGGATGCCGGGCGAAAACGTGATCCGCTCCTTCGTTGCGTCCGCACGCCAGTTCGCCGAATCGGTGCCCTGCGTGGACTCAAGCGTCGCAGCAGCCTCATCAATCGCGCCCCACAACGCCGTCGCACACGCTCCGAGATCGCCCTTGCCGCAGAACTTCGTCCCAAACGGTCTCTTCACCGAGCGTCCAAGCAGCGTTCGGAGATCCTTGTCGAGATACGAATACCACCCAGCGATGTACGACGAGCCACCACGCGCGGGGGCATCGTCTCGCAACGCGACCCTTTCGAGATCGGCGACGAGCCCGCCGAGTACCGGGTTGAAAACGGCGTCCCCGAGGGGCGTCCACGCGGCATCAAGCACTGCGGCACCGGCCGCGTCGATCTTCCCGTCGAGGTTGACGTCGAGCCGACTCCCACCGCGCCCAAGCCAATCGTCGACAAGGAGAGCGGCACGCCGGGCGCGGTCGGTGGGTGGAGTGCCACGGTCGAGGACTCCGCGGACAGACGGCCACACGCGGACAACGCGGAGATCCTGCGTCGCCGCAAGGTTCATCGCACCGACAAGTGTGGCGAGAGTGTGCTTCTGCCTCCGTTGTGTGGCAATCCACAGCAGGTCGACCCGCTGAACCGGACCGTACGACCATTCGCTATCGGACGCGGCGAAGCCCCGGGCGGGCTTGTTGTTCCAGTTGAGGATTACTCCGCTCTTTGGATTCGTCTGCTGAGCGTGCTTGGCCGCGGAGAGAAACCCGAGCCATTCGAACTCGCCCGTGCCCTTCGTCGGGAGGCCCGGATCCACCGTTGCCGGCCGGACAGGGAGGCGTCCGCTTGTGTAGACCGCGATGTCGCGGTTATCGATGTAGTGCCAGTTGAATGACATCTCCATCGTCGAGGCGACCTTGGCGAACTCCTTTGCGGAGCGAATTGCTGCGGTCGACAGCTCAAGGAAAAAAGAACTTGCGAGTAGCTCTCGTCCACGCGTCGATCGGAGGGTCGAGATTGCAACCCGCTTGCCCTGGACGGTGGCGTATCCGATCACGGGTCCGTGGATGGTCTCCTGAAAGACAAGTTGCTGGTCGGGTGTTCCCGGTGCGCCGCGGATCGTGCCCGCGTCGAAGGAGCCCATCGCGCGGCATTCACCACGGAACAGGTACTTCACATCGCTTCCGTCACAGAGCGTCTCGACGTACTGGTCGACGATGTCGCTACCCGCCGAGGTCGCACTCCAGGCGTAGTCCGGACCGCGTCCAAGCAACACCGCGAACGAGATCCCAGGGAAGGCGGCCCCACGCGCGTTATACCCACCACCCTTGAGGTCGAGCTCGAGCAGGATCTCGGGGTAGTAGTAGCCAACCTGCGGCCCCATTACTGCGAGCGGCTTCCCGGTGGCCGAGCGCTTCGCCCCGACGAGCAAGGCGTTCGACATGAGCCTTGGCGGCACATCGTCCGAGCCCACTGACGCCGCGCCGTAGCTCGTCCCGACGAAGCTGCCCGCGTCGATCACAACGTTGCCGAGCTCAGAGGTCGAGAGACCGTACGAGAACGTTCCTTCAACTGCGGTGCGGGCTTCCGGGTCATCGCGCAGACGGAGGTCCTCCCACACCTGGCGACCCACCTCGGCACCGAGCTTTGCCTGGAGCTTGGCGAGGAAGTCGGCCCGCGCGGTCTCGTCTCCCCCTCCCGCGCCGAACAGACCGCCGATCAGTCCACCGATCGCGACCACGTCTGCGCGCGTCCAGGGGCGGATCGGAAGCCCTGCCTTCGCGTATGCGCCATTGATCCCGGCGGTGTACGCATCAATAATCTTGGCCAGCCTGCGCCCCTTGTCGCCCGATCGCAGGACAAGATCGAACTGCTGATTGAGCCGGGCCTCGGTGGCGGCACTCGGAATGAACGTCTTTCCGGCAAGCGCGAGTGAGAACGCGTTCACGCCTGGCGCGTCGAGCGCCGCGATCCTTCCAGGCCCACGCAGTAGCTCCATGATCAGCTGTCGATCCTGTGCGGTGGCCCAGCCTGCCCCGAAGGCGACATCGAGGTCTGTCTTCCCGACGATGTGCGGCACACCCCAACGGTCGCGCGTGATCGTGAGACCCTTCCGAGGACGTTCGGTCGAGACTGCGCGCTCGGGGCCGAGGCCCAGCGTCTCACGCTTGAACGTCTTCGCGATCGTTGCGTCGGTGACACGATCCTGAAGCGGCGTCAGCGCGTCGTACAGCTGCCCCTGATCGGTCGAGTTCTTCGTGAACGCAACGCCCCCGGCTTGGCCAGGCGGCAGGATGTTCCACGCGACCGCAGCGTGATCGCGCGGAGCCGCACCACCGGCGGCTGTGGCAAGAACAGCCGTCATGACGGCGACAATCGCGATGGGGCGCTGCGCGTTCATAGTCCTCCTACTGAGCAGATGGCTACCACGATACGTGGAGTCACGGCAATCGTCACAATTCACCTAGACGACGAAGTGAGCAACCAGTTCGCGCCGATCCGTCGGGTAGACGTAGGCTCGCGCAGTGGAGGTCGTCATCGCATTCGCGGGTGCGCTCATCTCGCTGCGTCTTGCGGCGTCGCTCAGCGACCGCTGGCGGGCGGATCGCCGCCCTGAGCTCGTGGTCTGGGCAGCATCTCTCGCGTCGTTCGCGATTGCATCTGGCGCTCTAGCCTGGGGGGCAGCAGCTGGCTGGAATGCGCCGGCCTTCAGGGTCTACTACCTCTTCGGCGGCCTTCTGACCGCCGCACTGCTGGGCGCAGGGTCGCTCGTACGGGCCGGTGTCCGGGGCGTCGTGCCGATCACATTGGTCTACGCAGGTATCGCTATCGGCGTCGCAATCGCGACCGAGCTCACAGTGCCGGTGACCGGATCGGAGATTCCTGACGCGCGGGAGCATCTCGAGCTCTTCCCGGCGCGCGTGCTCGCGATCGTTGGAAACACGGTGGGGACGCTTGCAGCGGTCGCTGTGGCCGCGGCCGGCCTGCGACGCCGCCGGATCGGCAACAGCCTGGTGCTCTTAGGGATTGCGACCGCCGCGATCGGCAGCACGATCGCCGGCCTCGGCGAGGGCAGCAGCGCCGCGTTCGCAGTAGTCGCAGCTGCGCTGCTCTACGGCGGTTTCGTTTCGAAGCGCTAACCCTCCCGCATGCGGGCAGACCCTTCGCGGCGCATTCGACGTCGGCGCTCGCGGAGCCACAGCGAACCAAACCCGACAACCAGCAGAACAACGACTGCGAGCTCGAGCGCAATCGCAACGGGAGTCAGGTGGTGGGCGATCACGGCCGCGAGAGGATCCAAAGCCCACCGACGGTGTACAGAACCATGAGGGCGAGCATCGGGTACTGCGACCGAAGTGCAACCGTTCGCTTCTCGAAGATCGCAACAGCGCGATCGTGGGCGACCGCGAGTGCCAGGACATGCCCGATGACGAGCGCACCGGCCTGGACGTACCAGATCGTATTTGGCGAGAACGGAACGACGTTGGGGATATAGCCGGCGGTCCCGAACAGGTTCCAGTCTCTCCCGAGCGGGTCGGAGATCAGCGGGATGAGGAACTGCCCCTGAACGGCGAAGAGTGAGAAGTAGTGCGCCACGAGGTAGGCGAACGCAATGGGCACGAGCGACAGGAGTAACTCGGGAGCCAGATCGCGCGGCGCGTCAACGAGCATCCCGGCTGCAGCACACGCGGCGCGAAAGGCCAGCCCGACGAGCACGGCCGCCGCGACGAGTCCGAGCACGTTGGCACCCATCACCAGCAGCTCGCCAACGCCGGGGCGGGCTTCGAGGTACGGCCCTTCGATCGAAGCGAGCCAATCCTGCCACCGAGCCGTACGGCTGTAGCCGTCGAACATCACCGAACCGAGGAGCACTGCGATCACCGCCGTCGAACCGGCTACACGTTCCGTGGCGGCGACGCCGGCGAT
>JANNQQ010000349.1:0-6809 GCA_031400835.1 Actinomycetes bacterium
AGAGGGCGCTGGACTCGGCGATCGGTTTGCCAAGCAGCTCGACCAGCGCGTCATGGATGCTCGTGTTTTTGATGCCAGCGGAAGTGAGAAGGAACCTCATGCTGCCTCCCCGGGGTCACTCATTGCAGGCGATAACTTTCAAGACGTTTGCGAATCAGAACGTGACAGAGACTGGCAGACCACCAAAAACTATCGGCTCCCGCCAGATCCAGCCTCACGTCCTTCAGGTGACACTCCCGCACGCTAGCGCAGGCGGATTACGCTGCGCCTGATGCATCAGCACGGGCAATGGTATGACCAGGCGCAGCAGGAAATCGTTCGGGCGTCAGTGGACCTAGAGGTGTTCCGCATGCTTGACCTGGGGGTCGGCGGGGGTGAGACGACACGACGCTGTTTGGAGGCGCACCCGGCGGCGCGCGCTGTGTGCCTCGATCAAAGCCAAGACAAGCTGGACGCGGCGGCTCACGTTCTGGGCGCGAGAGCAGAGCTGCGACTTGGCGGCTTCCAGGATCGACTACCGGACGGGCCCTTCGAGCTGATCGTTTCCGCATTTGCCATGCATCACGTCGACCAGGCGTTGAAGGCGGACCTGTTTCCCCGTGTCGCGGAGCGGTTGTCAGAGGGCGGACGGTTCGTGCTGGCCGATGTAGTGGAACCGCACGCTCCGGTCTCCGAACCGACCCCACTGGATAGAGAACACAGTGTCGTCATCCGCACGGATGAACTTCTGGACGTCCTCCGCGACGCTGGCCTTCAGCCCGAGGTTCGATGGGCAGAGCGCGACCTGGTCGTCATAGCCGCATCGGTGCACTAGCCGTCGACAACGACCGAGGTGACCGTGCCGCAACCGGGAGTCGATCCGCTCGGGTGATACTCCTTCGGACGACGACGAGGGGCGCAGCAACGATGCCCATGCCCAGCTCACTGGAACCCGCACGGCCGCCACGATGGTGCGAGACTCTCTGTCGACCGTGCGCTCGGCCGTGGGACGATCCCATGTCGCCTAGCGCCGCCCGTCCAACAGGAGGTTTCGTATGTACGCCACCGTTCGCACGTACTCGACTGGCCCCGAGCTGGCAGATGCACTTGTCAGCAACGCAGCCGACATCAAGAGCCTGCTCAGCGGGATCGACGGTTTCAAGGCCTACTACTTCGTCCGCACGGCTGATGGTGCGGTTTCGATCAGCGTCTACGACGACGAGGCAGGCGCGAACGAGTCGACGATCGCCGCGGCGAAGTGGATCAGCGAGAACCTTCCTGAGCTCGGCGGCTCAACGCCGCGGGTCTCGGCCGGCGAAGTGGTCGTCTCCGCATAGAGCAGCGAACACCCCTGCCCCGATCAGCGGGGCAGGGGTGTTTGACCCACCCGACGATCCCGTCGACTGACCACGTCGCTGGGCGTCGATGGCGCGGGTCTCTCTGATGTAGGTTCGAGCCGAAAACCCTTACGAAAGCCGAATCATCCTCGGCGTACCCTGATTGGTATGCGATCGATTCGGATCGTCGCCGTGCTCATGCTGTTGATCAGCGCTCCTACCTGGTTGCTGACGAGCGCGGACGCGCGGCCAGCGGCACCCGCCATTGCGATCGTCGCAACGAGCACACAGTCGTTCAGCGCCCAGGTCACGTGGGAGGTCGATCGAGCCTCCCGTGTCGTCGTTGCATTTGGCGCAGGCGCAGCAGAACCCGCCCTCTGGTCGGAGGTTGTCGTCGCGCTGAGCGCGGGTCGCCACACGACGCTGCTTACGCCCCTTGAGCCGTTGACCGCGTACCGCGCGGTCGTCACCGCGATCGCGGGAGGGCAGCAGGCAACCGCAGAGATAACGTTCACGACCGGCGCGATGCCGATCGCCGCGAAGGCGCGTGCAACGCCGCTTGGCCTCAAGGTGAACACGAGGCTGCTCTTTCCACGGATGGTCTTCCGCCAGTGTCCGTCGTTGTTCCCGGCGAGCATGGCGGCGGGAATCAACGTGTTCATGGGCACCGCCTGCGGAACCCCTCAACAGTCGATGGTTGCGCTAGCGGGCAAGGCGTTGCTCATCCCCGACGTCGCGACCACCGCGAATGGCCCCGGTGTGATCGGCTGGCACCAGCAGGATGAGGCCGATGCGCTCGTCGATCGGCCCGAGGCGATTCCATTGCTCCCGCCTTCATCTCGGACCGGCCGAACGACCTGGTTGACGTTCTCGAACCATGTGTGGTCGGGCGCCGCCCAGCTTCCAAATGCTAAGACGCTGTACCCCGGACTCGCTGCGCGCGCCGAGCTGATTGGGGTTGATATCTACCCACTACAGTCGTTCTGCAACAAGAAGCTCCTCTCTGCCGTGTACTCCGTGCAGCGGGAGCTCATCGCGCTCGCGCCCGGCAAGCCGACCTTCCAGTGGATCGAAGCCGACCCGATGAGCGTGTGTTACGGACTCGATCCAAGCCCGCCGATCGTGCGCGCGGAGACATGGATGGCGATCGCTGGTGGAGCCCGCGGGATCGGGTGGTTTCCCGAGAACTGGAAGCCACCCGTTCGTGCCGAGATCACCCGCCTGTCGGCCGAGATCCGCGCGCTTGCTCCTGCGCTGCTTGGTCCCGAAATCTCGGTGAAGGTCTCGACGCCGAGTGCGGTCGTGGCCGGTGGTCGGTCTTGGCACGGCGCGACCTACGTGATCGCCGTGAATCCCACGTTCGAGCGCGCCGGCGCGCAGATCTCTGTCCCAGGGTTGGGAAGCGGGGTGCGTAAGCTGCGCGTCTGGGGCGAGAATCGGTTCGTTGTGGCACGAAACGGCCAGATCACCGAAAGCTTCCGTGGTCTTCAAGTGCACATCTACGTCGCACCGCCCGCGTAGAGCAGCAGTCAGCGCCAGCGCCAGTCCAGACTTCAGTCTGCACTGCAGGGCCAGGCACAAACCCTCCGAGCTGGAGAGCCTGCGCACACCCTTCAGTGCAGACGAAAGTCTGGACTGGCAGATCCGGGCGGAACTACTTGATGGTGAATTTGCCGACCATGCTGGTCGCGTGCGGGTCGCAGAGGAACGTGTACTTCCCCTTCTTGAGCGTCACCGTGAAGGTCTTGGTGCCCACACCCGAGACGCTGGTCGCGACGTTGACCCCCGGCCCCTTGAGGCGGAAGTTGTGCGAGTTCGCCTTGTCGGTGATCACGAGCTTGATCTTTCCGGCCTTCGTGGGCTTCTTCGCCATCGAGATGGTGAAGCCTGGGCCTACCGTGCCCTTGAACGTCGGCGTGGCGGCGACGGCCACCGCGACAACGCTGAGCGCGGCGATCATCGCGACAGAAAGTGCGGCGAGTGTCCTACGGTTCACGTGTCCTCCTCGGTCGTGGTTTCACTGAGACTTTCGTAACAAGCGGTCGATCGGATTGCGGCGGCAAGGTTCGCTGCCTCCTGGTGTTCGCTACAGCTCAATCCGGCGACCTTCGGCGGCCGAGCGATAGAGCGCTTCGATCGCACGGGCCTGCCCAAGAGCGTCGATTCGGCCAAGACGCGCGGGCCGCCCTTCGGTAACTGCGCCAGCAAGATCTTCAAGCTCAAGCCGGTACGGATTCGTAGTCTCCACCTCGATCGTCTCGACCGAGCCGTCATGACGCGTGATCGTGACCGTCCCACCCCAATCTGCGCGCCATGGGGCCTCGACGACCAACACACCTTCCGTGCCAACAACCTCAAGATCCTGACGTCGTTGCGCGAGGAAGGTCGCCTCAAACTGCGAGACAACGTCGTTCGCATGACGCATCGTCCCATGCAGCGCCATGTCGATGCCCGTGGATCCTGTCACCTGCTCGGCCAAGACCGAGATGGGCTCACCCGCGAGCAGGCGTGCCCCACTCACCGTGTAGCAACCGACATCCATGAGCGCCCCGCCATCAAGGTCGGGCTGAGCTCGTACGTCCGACAGGTCGCCGAGCGGGAACGTAAACGTGCTCTTGACCGCGAGGAGCCGCCCGATCGCACCGCCGTCGACGAGTTCCTTCACCCTCAGAGTCTGCGGGTGATGGCGGTACATGAAGGCCTCCATCACGGTCACTCCCGCAGCGTCCGCCGCGTTCCAAGCCTCGTCTACGTCAGCGGGCCGACGGGTGTACGGCTTCTCGACAAGTGCGTGCTTCCCCGCAGCGACTGCCTTGAGCGTCCAGGGGTGATGCAGACCATTCGGCAGTGAGATGTACACAGCGTCGACCTCGGGATCAGCGAGCAGTGCCTCATACGACCCATGTGCTCGTGCTAGACCGTGCTCGGCTGCGTACGCCTCGGCACGAGCCAGGTCGCGACTTCCAACCGCGACGATGTCGACGATGTCGGAATCGGCCGCGCCCGCGAGAATCTCGAGATTGATCTTGGCCGTCGACAGCAGGCCGAAACGAAAACGACTCATCCCCACGACTCCTCGGTGACGGCCCTGAACGCAACCTCAAGAATCCGGTGCGTCCTTGGGCGGGACAGGACAAACATCACGGCCTCTGCGACATCCTCTGCACGCATCATTCCATCGAGCGCCGGCATGCCGGCAGTGCGACCGCGTCCGTCACCTATGGCGAACTCCGTGGCTACGCCGCCGGGGCACACATTCGTGCAGCGGCCACCGTGTGGCCGGAGCTCATGATCAAGGGCCCGTGTGAAGCCGACCTGAGCGAACTTCGAGGCGCAGTAGACGGCCTCCAGCGGCAATCCGCGACGGCCGGCCTCGGAGGCAATGGAGATGAAGTCGGCGTTGCCACTTGCAATCAAGTGCGGCATCGCGGCCGCCGCGACGTAGAGGACGCCTTTGACGTTCGTGTCGATCATCTCGTCGAGATGATCGGGCGGGAGCTCCGTCAACGGGCCATACGAGCCGACACCCGCGTTTGCGATCACGATGTTGATCCCGCCGAAGCGCTCGGCGGTCGCATCAACGAGCGCCTGCACCTGCGCGCGATCGCGAACGTCGGTGGGCATGGCAACGGTGTTCGGGAGTCCGAGATCATCACCCGAACGGGAGGCGAGCCCGAGATTCACACCCTGTGCGGATAGCGACCGCGCAACGGCGGCACCGATGCCTTTCGTTCCTCCGGTAATGACGGCGGTCTTTCCTGCAAAGTCGTTCATGCATTGCCCTTCGGGAGAGTTGGATACAGATTCTGGAATCGCGGGTACACGTCCTCGTACGCCGCAACCCAGCCGGGATCGGGAGAGATCACGTCGCTTACAGCGACGCACCGCTCGGTTGCATCATGCACGTCGCTGAAGAGTCCACCGGCCACACCCCCGAGCAAAGCGGCGCCAAAAGCCGATCCTTCCTCCGAGGCCGTGAGCTCGAGAGGGAGATCGAGAACCGCCGCGACGATCTCTAGCCACGTGGAACCACGGGCACCGCCTCCCGAAACCCGGGCTCGGTCGGCCGTGACGCCGAGGGTGCGGAGAAGCTCCAGCGAGTCTCGTAGCCCGAAGGCCACACCTTCGAGCACAGCTCTAACCAACGCGCCTCGGTCGTGCCGCAACTCGAGACCGGTGAACGCAGCACGCGCGTTTGGGTCGGCATGTGGGGTGCGTTCGCCTGCGAGGTACGGGGCGAACAGCAAGCCTTCCGCCCCCGGAGCCCACGCGCGTGCCTCCTCGACCAACGCCTGGAAGGGTGTCTCGGGAGCGAGCCGATCGTGAAACCACTGCAACGACCCCGCGGCCGACAACATGACCCCCATCGCGTGCCAACCACCCGGAACGGCATGACAGAACGCGTGCAGCCGCGCGTCTGGCTCAGGCGCGTAGCTCGGCAAGGCGGCAAAGACGACCCCCGAGGTGCCAAGAACCACCGACAATGGACCGGGCCGATCAATCCCGACACCGAGTGCCGCAGCCGCACAATCCCCTGCGCCGGCAGCCACCGGAATACCGTCGCGCGTCCGGCCTGAAACGGCCGGTGATTCCAGCACCGGTGGGAGCCACGAGGCAGGTACCTCCAGCGCGTCTAGCACGGCCAGCGACCATTGCCGCGCGCCAACGTCGAGCAACAGCGTTCCCGACGCATCCGCTACGTCGCTCGCCCACTCACCGGTAAGCCGCAGACGCACGTAATCCTTCGGAAGCATGATCCGTGAGATCCGCGCGTACGCGTCAGGCTCGTGGCGTCGCAGCCAGAGGAGCTTTGGGGCGGTGAACCCGGTAAGTGCCCGGTTGCCCGTGAGCACGATCAGACGTTCGAGCCCAACGAGCTCCTCGATCTCGGCGCACTCGGCCGCTGTGCGCTGATCGTTCCAGAGGATCGCGGGCCGGATGACTGTCCCTGTTGCGTCGAGGGCAACGAGGCCGTGCATCTGTCCCGAAAGCCCGATGCCGACAACGTCTTGCCCTTCCGAGACCTCGCGAAGTGCGGCCTCGGAGGCATGCCACCAATCTTCAGGATCCTGCTCCGACCAACCCGGACGCGGTGTCGAGAGCGGATAGCCATGTTCGGCGCGTGCGACGACAGCGCCGGTCGGCGAAACAGCAATCGCCTTGACGCCGGTCGTCCCGACATCGAGCCCAACACAGACGGTCACGTCAATTGGGATTTCGGGAGTACGACTAGCGACGCGGGTCGCGCTCGCCGCCACGCGTTTCCGGCAGCCCGATGTTGGGTGTGGGAGGCGTAGGAGGAGATGCGCTGGTTGGCTTCGGTTGAGTCATCGCCATTGGTGGACCGAAGTATCGCTGATGGATGCGTGGAGTAGCGCGATCTCCGCGACGAGCCATACGAACACGTGTCACATAGTGTCCAGACGGACAACAACACTTCGGGTCTCAGGCGCCGAGCGCGGCGTACACGAGCTCGTACGCGCGAACCGCGTC
>JANNQQ010000350.1:0-1871 GCA_031400835.1 Actinomycetes bacterium
CACGCCGTCGATCTCGAGCAGCACCGTCGAGTGGCCGACGAAGATCACTCGGCCCGAATTCTCCACCCGAGGAGTATCGCGGAGACGTTGTTCGCCGCTCTGTCGAGGCGGCACCGAAACCGCCCGCTGCAAGGACCAGCACGAGGAGGACGGCTACACAGTTGATGTGCAAGAGTGAGCAGCATGATCTCGATAGCCACGATCGAGGATGCCGCCGCAGCGTCCACCGTCCTGCGAGCCGTGTACCCGGACAGCCTCAGCACTGAGGTCGGCATGCGACACCGCATCGCGACGGTACCCGCGCGAGCACGATCGACCTACCTCAAAGCGGAACAGGACGGCGTTCTGGTGGCCTGGGGAGTTGCGATGCTCGACTGGAGCTCCACTCAACCGACTGACGCCTTCATAAGGCTCACGGTGTCTCCCGCCCACCGCGGGATGGGCATCGGGAGTGCCCTCTGGGAGGAGCTCGACAGCCATTTGCGACGGATTGGTGCCGGGGTTGTCCGCACGGTGAGTACGGCGGACCAGGCGGACCACCACTTCGCGCAACGTCGCGGCTTTCACCTGACCGCGACCGATACCGCCCTGGCGGTAGACCCATCGACCCTAGGGCCTCCGGATCCGCTCCCGTCGACTGTCGTCGTCGACTCGATGGCGGCGCGCGCGGATGACCGGGCTGGACTGTATGCCGTCGCCTTGGAGACGATGCAGGACGAGCCCGGCGACCATGACGCAGGGGGATACACCATGGCGGACTGGGAGCGAGACACGTTCGGAAACCCTGACTTCGACGCCGAACTGAGCACGGTCGTGCGGGTCTCCGGAAGCATCGTCGGAACGAGCCTGATCTTTGCCGATCGCCCAACGGGCAGGGCCCTCAACGGTGGAACGGGAGTCCTTCGGACTCATCGTGGTCAGGGGTTGGGGATCGCAATGAAGCGCCGTTCGCTCGCTGCGGCGGCCTCCGTCGGGATCTCGAGCGTCATCACCACGAACGACGACAGCAACGCTCCCATGCTCGCAATCAACCACCGCCTGGGGTACCGCCCATTCGCTACGAGCAAGAGCTGGCGCCGCGATCCGCCCCCTGCCACGAGCGCACGCTGAACGGGCAGCGCCTTCGTGAATCCTTGTGTGTGCGATAGTGCCCGCTCACAATTCACCATTCGCTGAATGAAAGGCCCTCAATGATCGTTGGTACCTCGTTCCTGACCATTTTCTGGTCGCTGCTCGTCGCGTTCTTCATGATCACCTTTTTCCTGCTGCTCTTCCAGGTAATCGGCGATCTCTTCCGTCGTCACGACGCATCGGGAGGGAAGAAGGCGCTGTGGGTCATGTTCCTCGTCCTGTTCCCGTACCTCGGCCTGATCGTGTACTACATCACCAACGCACCGGGGATGGCCGAGCGTCAGCTCGGCCAGGTGCGACGCTCGCAGGAGCAGTTCGACGATTACGTTCGCGGCGTCGCGGGTGGCTCGGCCGATCAGATCGAGAAGGCCAAGCAACTCCTCGACAGCGGAGCGATTTCGCAGGCCGAGTTTGAGACGCTGAAGACCAAGGCCCTCGCGTAGCGACCAATGTCCCCGCGTAGCCACTAAGGCCTGGCGTAGCGATTGGGGCATGCTGGGCCGTCCAACGCCGGCCTGAAAAGGGGTCGGGCCCGTCTCGCCGAGGCGCAACTGCGCGCGATGAAGACGGTGCCCGGCCTCGTGTCGCTGCCAGCGACCGACGCGTTCTGGTGAACGCGCTCGTCGTCACGACGACCGCTGGCGTCTAACCGATCCCTACCAGCGGACGGACAATTCGAAGCGTCCACCGACCGGACCGTCGTGACGGATCCGGAAGGTGTACGTGCCCGCAGGAAGTGG
>JANNQQ010000351.1:0-7319 GCA_031400835.1 Actinomycetes bacterium
CCCCCGCCCCGGTCGAGGAGACCGACGAGGCGACGGAGCCCACCGAGGTCGCCGAGACAATCCCGACTCCACTCCCCGGCATTCTCCCCGATCCAGCTACCGCGGGCGCGGCAAACGGCAACGGAAACAGCGGCAACGGAAACAGCGGCAGTGGCAATGGGAACAGCGGGAGCGGGAACAGCGGGAGCGGCAACGGCGGGAGCGGCAACGGCGGGAGCAGCGGAAGCGGAAACAGCGGCAGTGGCAGCGGCAACAGCGGACGCGGGAACAGCGGCCGCGGCAGCGGGAAGAGCGGCTCGTGAGCCGGCGCCGGTCACGGAACCCGGGCCGCGATCCGCGTCCGCCCCAGCTCGTCCTGCGCTTTGCCATCGTTGCGGCGCTGAGCCTCGCTGTGGCGGGTGCCCTCGTTATGTTTGTGCTCCGCAATCTCGACGTCCAGCGAGCTGAACGCGAGGCGATCGAACGGGCTGGCTTGGTGACGGACATTCTGTTCCGACCGAACCTTCGACCGTCTGATCTCCGTGGCGTCGTCGTGGGCAAGCGACGCGTCGAACTCGACCAACTGCTTGAGCGGCACCTCCTGCTCGATAGCATCGCGCGCGTCTCACTCGTTACCGCGGACGGTCTTGTCGTCTACTCCAGCGACCATCGGTTGATCGGCAAGCGCGTGTCGCGTCCGGAACTCGTGACGCAAGCTCTTCGAGGCGCCAGCGTCGGGGCAGTGGCCGACATCGCTCCTCGCACATCTGGCGCTGCTAGCCAGAAGGTGCTCGCGGCGTTCGTTCCGATTGTTCTAGGGAAGTCCGAACGCGTCCGTGGCGCGGTTGTCTCCGATCTCGGTTACGAGGCGATCGCCGGCTCAGCGGATGAGGCATTCCTTCCCGTCGCGGGCGTCTTCGAGATCGCGCTCGTTGGCCTCTTCCTCCTCCTCGTACCGTCGCTCTCCTCAGCGAGCAAACGTCTCCGCCGGCATGCGTCGGAGCTTGAGTATCGCGCGAACCACGACGAGCTCACGGGACTGCCGAACCGCTATCGCTTCTCGACCGACGCCTCGTTCATGCTCGCTTCGCGGGACTCTGGGCAGGTCGCCGTACTTCTCATGGACCTCGATCGGTTCAAGGAGATCAACGATGCTCTCGGCCATGCCGCGGGCGACGTTCTGCTCCAGGAGGCAGCAATCCGGCTACGAGGCAGCGTCGGCGATGCGACTCTTGCGCGTCTTGGCGGCGACGAGTTCGCGATCGCCCTCAGGGTCGAGGACACCGAGGAGGCCATGGAACTCGCTCGCCGTGTCCAGATGGCCGTCGAGCGCCCATTCGGCCTCGCTGGTTTCACGGTGCAGCTGGGTGGCAGCGTGGGCGTAGCAGTGTCGCCCGATCACGGCCTCGACGCCGAGTCACTCCTTCGTCACGCAGATCACGCGATGTATGAAGCCAAACGGGCCGGAGGCGGAACCGCGCTGTACGACCCGGTGGATGAGCCGAAGGGCATCGACCGGTTGGCGCTCATGGCCGACCTGCGACAGGCAATAGAGGACGACGCGCTGGACGTCTGGTATCAGCCGATCGTCTCGCTGGAAAGCGCCGAGGCCCACGCCGTTGAGGCGCTCGTCAGGTGGGACCATCCCAAGCGCGGAATGCTCACTGCCGGGGCGTTCGTGCCCCTTGCCGAGCAGACGGGGATGATCAAGGCGCTCAATAGGGTGGTGCTGGCGAAGGCGCTTGCGCAGCAGTCGAAGTGGCGGGCCTCTGGCCTCGACGTCGACGTGACGGTGAACCTGACGATGATCGATCTTCTCGACACGTCTTTGCCCGGCGCAGTCTCTGCTGCACTCGAAGCCGCAGAGGTGAGCCCGGCGGGGCTTGTGCTTGAGATCACTGAGACCACGGCGATGACCGACTCCGTCCGTGTGCGCGAGACTCTCGAGCGGCTCCGTGGCATGGGAATACGACTTGCGATCGACGACTTTGGGACAGGTCACTCAAGCCTCGCCTACCTCCAGCACCTCCCCGTACAGATCATGAAGATCGATAGGAGCTTTACAAACGCAATGCTGCGTGACCGTGGTTCGGAGGCGATCATCCGCTCGACCATCGAGCTTGGCCGCAGCCTCGGGCTCACCGTCATCGCTGAGGGCATCGAGACCGCGGAGCAGTGGGAGAAACTCATCGAGCTCGGCTGCCGTTACGGCCAGGGCTTCTACCTCTCGCCGCCGGTGCCGGTCGAACAGCTTCTGGGCTTCGAAGGTGGCAAGGACGTAGTGCCGCTCTCGGTCGCGGCTGCATAGCGCCTTCTCAGGCGAGTAGCCGTGCTATCCGCTCGCTCGCGTGCCCGTCTCCGTAGAGCGGCGGCGCGTCGGTCGGAAAACGTGCCCTCGCAACTGCGGCGACGAGTGCCTCCGGGTCGTCGTCCACCAGGGTGTTCGCGCCCGCAAGCACGGTGTCGACCCATTCGGTCGACGGACGCATGGTGACGCACGGTACGCGGTACCAGTAGGCCTCCTTCTGGAGCCCGCCGGAGTCGGTGAGAATGACGCGCGCCTGCGATGCCGCCGAGGCGAGCTCCAGGTATCCGAGCGGCTCGACGAGTTCGACGTTTGCCGGAATCGCGATCCCGATCTGCTCAAGGGTTGAGCGGGTGCGGGGGTGCGCGGGGAAGAACACCGTTTCGTCGAGACGGGCGAAGCCGTCGATAATCCGCGCGAGTCGCTCCGGGCGAACGTTGGCCTCGCGGTGCACCGTGGCGACGAGGTATGTGGCAGGCGGATGCGGAGGTGGGACGCGCTCGCGCGCGATCGGCGCGAAGCGCTGGGTCGCGTCTGCCATGACGTCGCCTACGATCTCGATCCGTCCCGCCACACCTTCGCCAAGCAGGGTGTCGGCCGACCGTTGGTCAGGGCAAAGCAGCAACGATGCGATCCGATCGACCTCGATTCGCGCGTGCTCCTCCGGCATCGAGAGATCACCGGAACGGAGCCCTGCCTCGACGTGTGCGAGGCGCACGCTTCGCTCCACGGCCGCACGTGCGCCGGCAAGCGTCGAATGTGTGTCGCCGTAGACAAGGACAAGGTCGGGTGTCTCAGCGTCGATCAAGGCGGCGATTGGCCCTTGCATCGCCGCCGCGTCAGAGGTGCGCAGATCGAGCCGATGCCGTGGCTCGGCAAGCGACAGCTCCTCGAAGAACACGTCCGAGAGAGCGTGATCGTAATGTTGGCCGGTATGAACGACAACTTCGTCGATCCCCGCCTCCCCGAGCGCCACCGACAGCGGCGCAGCCTTGATGAACTGCGGGCGGTTGCCGACGACGGTGAGCACTTTCATGCGGTCAAGGTAGTCGCAGAGTCGGTGGCGACTTGATATACGAATGAGCGATGACGGCCTTCAATCTCGACGAGCTCGTACTGATGGTCGCTGACCCGGGCGCTGAGAATCGCGGCGCCGAGGCCGGGGAATTCATCGTCTCGGTTGTCTGCCTCGAGAGAGGGCAAGACGTGGAGTTCCTCGAGATCTCACCAACCGTTGGCGTCAGGTCGTTGGCTGCACACGTCGCCGGCGGCGCGTAAGGCGGTCCGGGTGACGGCTGTCGTTGTCGCCTGCTGCCAGCTTGCCCCGCGGATCGGGGAGACCGAAGACAATCGCGACCGCGCGGCGAGCGCAATCGTGGCTGCTGCCGGCCGAGGTGCGCACGTGGTGGTGCTCCCCGAGCTCGCAACAAGTGGCTACGTCTTCGCAGACGCCGATGAGGCCGGGCTGCTCGCCGAGCCCATCGACGGCCCGACCGTCACGAGCTGGGCCGAGCTCGCGCGCGAGCACCAGCTTGTCGTTGTCGGGGGTCTCTGTGAACGTGAGTCCGACGGGACTCTGCGCAACAGCGCTGTCCTCGTTGACGAGAGCGGCCTGCGAGCCGTGTATCGGAAGGCCCATCTCTGGGATCGCGAGAAGCTCGTCTTCATTCCGGGCGATGAATCACCGCCGGTCGTCGAGACGCCCTACGGACGCATCGCCACGATGGTCTGCTACGACCTCGAGTTTCCCGAATGGGTCAGGCTTCCTGCCCTCGCAGGGGCCGAGCTTCTGTGCGTGCCGACGAACTGGCCCGCCTTCCCTCGCCCTCCCCACGAGCGTCCCGGTGAGGTTGTCCGCGTCCAGACTGCTGCCGCCACCAACCGCATGTTTGTCGCCGCGTGCGATCGTGTCGGGAACGAGCGAGGGGTGGATTGGGTCGGTGGCTCCATGATCGCCGGCTGCGACGGCTTTCCGCTCGCCGGTCCGGCATCGGCTTGCGACATCGTGACGCTTTTTGCGGCGCTCGAGCTCAAGGACGCCCGGAACAAGCGGTTAGGCGAGCGGAACGACGTGTTCGGCGATCGCCGGCCCGAGCTGTACGGCGAGATCGCCTCGGCCAGCACAGGGTGAATCGCCGAGCGGCCGTAGGCGCGGCGATGATCGTTGGGACGAGTGTCACGATCCAGATCGCCGCGGCAATCGCACACGATCTCTTCGACGAGCTCGGCGCCACCGGGACCTCGGCGCTGCGGTTTTCGCTCGGTGCCGTGATCCTGGTGGGCCTCGTTCGCCCGGCACTACGTCGAGATGCGACGACGTGGCGTTCGATCATCGCCTACGGCCTCTCGCTCGCGGCTCTCAACCTCACCTTCTTCGAGGCGATCGACCGGATTCCGATGGGGATCGCAGTGACCTTCGCGTTCATTCCTCCGCTCGTGATGGCCGTGCTCACCTCGCGAAGGCGGGCCGACGTCGGGTGGGCCGCGCTTGCTGTGGGAGGCGTGGTGATTCTTGGCGGTATCGATCGGCCGGACTCGATCGCGGGGATCTCGTTCGCACTTGGCGCCGGGCTCGCGTGGATCGGAGTGGCCTATGCGGCACAACGGGTAGGCACCCGAACCGCGCGTCTCGATGGTCTTGCCCTGGCGATTGGGATCGCCGCGATCGTCACGTTGCCGTTCGGTCTCCCACACCTCGGCGTTCTCGACCCGCGCGTTCTCGCCCTCGGCGCGGCGATCGCCGTCGTCGGCCTGATCGTTCCGTTTGCGCTCGAGCTGCAGGCGCTTCGGCTGCTCGAGCCTCGCATCGTGGCGGTGGTCTACAGCGTTGATCCGGCCATCGGGGCGCTCGTTGGGTTGGTAGCCCTCGGCGAGCATGTTTCGCTGGTGCAGGTTGCGGGGATTGCCGCGGTGATGGTGGCCGCGGCGGGGGCCACGGTGTCGGCGGCTCCGGCTGACGTGTGAGGCGCGGCCTTGATGGAACAGCGAGGGCAGACCGGAGTCTGGCCTCAGGAATCGAACCTTCGATCTGGATCCTCTGAGCGTCGCTCAGGCCTCGGGAAAGTGGCACGCAACGGCATGCGTCTCGTCACCGAGGCGCGGCCGGTCGACGCGGCAGCGAGCCTCAACCTTCGGGCAGCGTGAGGCAAACGGACACCCCTCCTTCGTCCGCTCGCTCGTCTCGGGCAGACGCACACGGTGCTCGAGCCTCCGGGCGTCAGGCGCGCGGCCGGGAATCGCAGAGAGGAGCGCCCGCGTGTAGGGGTGGCGTGGTCGTGCGGCGACGTCGGCGGCCGGGCCCTGCTCGACGACGCTTCCCGCGTAGAGCACCACGATCTCGTCACTCAGACGTCGTACGACCTCGAGATCGTGGGAGATGAAGAGGTAGCCGAGCCCATGCTCTCGCTGGAGGTCGAGCAGGAGGTTGAGAATCTGCGCCTGCACGGAGACGTCAAGAGATGACGTCGGCTCATCGAGGATGACGAGCTCGGGCTCGAGCGCCAACGCCCGCGCCACCCCGAGCCGTTGGCGCTGCCCTCCTGAAAGTGCGGCCGGGAACGCAGTGAGCGGTAGGTCGCCGAGCCCAACCGCCTCGAGGAGCTCGGAGACGCGCTCGCGTCCGCCGTCGCGCCACTGGCCGTGCGCCTTCAGCGGCTCCGCGACGATGTCCTCGACGCGAAAGCGCGGATCGAGGGACTCGTACGGATCCTGGAAAACCATTGCCACGGCTGCCCTGACCGAACGGAGCTTGCGCGACGAGGTCGGATAGGGCGCCCCTCGGAAGCGCAGCGCACCGCTCGAAGGGGGATCGAGACCGACGATCAGCCGCGCAATCGTCGACTTTCCGCACCCGGATTCGCCCACGAGCCCAATCGTCCGGCCCGCGCGCAGGCTGAGCGAGACGCCGTCCACGGCCTGGACGCCGCCGAAGCGCTTGTGCACGTCCACGAGCTCGAGGGTCGGCATACCTGTCACGTGCGCGAGGGGATGAGGTGACAGGACGCCTCGTGCGTGGCACCCATTATCGAGACCGGTGGCATGGTGGTATCGCACGGGCCAACTGCTTCACTACAGCGCGGATGGAAGGGGCACCCGGCAGCAGGTGGTCCCGACGGTGGCGACCCGCCGATCACGGAAAAGCGTGACTTCGCGGGCGCGCTCCCGTCGCCAATCGTCGAGAGCAGAGCCTGCGTGTACGGATGTGCGGGCCGACCGAAGACCTCACCTGCCGCGCCGCGCTCGACGATGCGACCGCCGTACATCACGGCCACGTCGTCGGCGAGCTCGGCCACGACTCCCATGTCGTGGGTGATCCACACGAGCGTCACGTCGTGTGCTCTTTGCAGCTCCTTGACGACGGCGAGGATCTCCGCCTGCACCGTGACATCGAGAGCGGTGGTCGGCTCGTCGGCCACGAGCACCTTGGGACGCAACGCCAGCGCAATCGCGATCATCACCCGTTGGCGCATCCCGCCCGAGAGCTGGTGGGGAAAGGCGCGCGCGACGCGGTCGGAGTCGTGGATCCCAACTTGGCGGAGAAGCTCGATCGCCTCCCGCTCGGCAACGGTGCGGGCGAGGCCGTCGTGCGCCTCGAAGACCTCTGCGATCTGTCGGCCCGCGCGCATGACCGGATTGAGGGCGGCCATGGCGTCCTGGGCGATATACCCGACGAGGCGACCGCGGGAGCGCCGTAGCTCGGCGCCCGCGAGTCCGGTGACCTCGACGTCGCCGACGTCGATCGAGCCGGAGATCAGGCGACCGTTCGTCGGAAGCAGCCGTGCGATCGCCAGCGCGAGCGAGGTTTTGCCGGAGCCCGACTCACCCACGATCGCGAGCACACGACCCCGGCCGACCTCCAGGCAAGCGTCCGTGACGGCCTGGACGCCGTCGTAGGCGACGCTGACGCCATCGACGCGTAGACCGGCGGTCACGTCAGCGTCTCCGCTCGCGTCCGAGGGTCGACGATCGCTCGGGCGATGTCGGCCAGGAGATTGAACGAGATGACGAGGACGGCCGAGATGATGACCGTGCCCAT
>JANNQQ010000352.1:0-4792 GCA_031400835.1 Actinomycetes bacterium
GCATCCGGCTCCGGGTTGTCCGGCAACGTTTGGTTGAGATCGAGCGTGTCGATGTTTCGACGTGGTACATCGACGCCAAATGCGGTTGCGTGCGTGGTGTTCCAGAAGAACTCGAGCTCGGTCGCCGTCGGAAAGACGAACGACCCGGTGGCGAACAACATGTCGAGCCTGAAGTCGCCGGTGCGTGGATTCCGCTTGTCGACGTGCAGCACAAGACCACCGGCCGGTGCGAGCGAGAGCCACAACGAACCATCCGTCGGCTCGCAGTCGGGGGGGTACTCCACATCGACGGTGTAGCCATTCGCCGCAAGGCCAAAGAGCCACTCAAAGACCGCTACTGGTTCCCCCACCCAGCGGCGCATCAGCAGTTCGGGGTGTTCAACGGCGACAGCACGAAGCCGTCTACCGTAGACGAACACTCGTTCGGTGGCAAGGGTGAATTCAGGCGCTGTCTTCGCAACGTGCGAGGATCGTGGTGTGCCTTCGTCATCTGTACGCGTCCGCTTTGCGCCAAGCCCCACCGGGTCACTCCATCTCGGCAACGCGCTCACCGCGGTGGCAAACCGTGAATTCGCTGATACCCACGGAGGTGTGCTCGTCTTGCGAATCGACGACACCGACGCGAGCCGCACTGCCGAGGAAGGGGAGGTGGGCATCCTCGGCGACCTTGGCTGGCTTGGCATCGGCTGGGACGAGGGTCCCGTCCGTCAGAGCGAGCAGGGCGGTCGTTACGTCGAAGCCGCGACACGGGTGCTTGAGGCCGGTGCCGTTGGCGACGAGGACGGTTCGGTGCGCCTCGATGGCATCACCCTTGTCCGACCAGATGGCACCGCGACCTATCAGCTGGCGAGCGTTGTCGATGATCTTGCGCTTGGGATAACCCACATCATCCGAGGGTCAGATCATCGTCCGAACGAGATCGTCCAACAGCGGATCGCGCGTGCGCTGGGAGGCGAGCTACCGGTGGTGATCCATCACGGGCTTCTGCTCGGGGCCGACGGGAAGAAGCTCTCGAAGCGACATGGTGCGGTTTCGGTCGCCGATGTCCGCGACGCGGGAATCCCGCCGGAGGCGGTACGCGCGTATCTCGATGAGCTTGGCCTCCCGTCACATGACGTCTTGCTCGATGAGGCGCGGCTTGGACGACTCGCGATCGACGCAATCGCTGCGATGTCGGATGAGGCATTGGCCGCGATCGGCGACGCGCCGGTTGGGTTGGCCAGAGCACTTCGCGGCGCCCGCTCGCTTGTCGAGGTGCGCGAGATCGCGCGGCAGGTGCTGCGGCCCGAGCCGGTGCGGGCTGGCGAGGAGGAGCGACCAACGCTCGAGCGGTTCGCCGAGTTGCGGGCACGGAGTGCTGACGCGCTCGACGAGGCGGGTGCGCGTGCACTGGTGCGGGAACTAAAGGCGGTTGGTGGGAATCTCAAGGTGGTACGGCGCGTCTTGACGGGAGCCGAGCGCGGGCCCGAGCTCTGGACCGTGGTGGCGTTTCTCGCAAAAGAGGAGACGCTCCGACGGGTCGCTGTCGCTGGCAGCGTAGGCGACGAGCTATCATGAATGCAGAAAATCTGACGATGAGTAATTCAGACAACGGAGGTCGGCATGAGCAGCACCGTGGTGCGCGGGAGAGGACAGATCACTATCCCCTCGGATGTCCGTCGTGCTGCCCACCTTGAGGAGGGCGATCCGATCGAGGTAGAGATCGTTGCCGAGGGGATCTTGCTGCGACCGAGCAAAGTCATAGATGCGACTCAAGCCTGGTACTGGACGGCAGCATGGCAGGCGGGAGAGCGTGAGGCCGAGGAGGACGCAACGCAGGGACGTGGTCGTCGCTTCGGATCGTCCGGCGAGTTTCTCGCCTCGCTCGACGACTGATCTAGCATGCCGACCTGGGAGCGTCTCGCGCGATTTGACCGCGACTACGCAAACCTATCGTCCGCGCAGAAGGTGGCATTCAAGCGCGCGGTGAAGCATTTCGTGGCCGACCTTGAGCGGGGCGAGGGTTTTCGTAAAGGCCTTCGCGTGAAGGGTGTGCGCGGCGCGACGAGTGTTTACGAGATGACGTGGGCTGGGGACGGGCGGGCCACCTTCTCGTACGGGACATCGGTTCGTGAGGGTGAGACGCACATTGTCTGGCGTCGCATCGGGTCGCACGACATCCTCTCGTGAGTGATGGCGAGATGATTGCGCGGGCTAGGATCGCTCGATGAAGCTGCACGACACGCTGTCCGGTGAGCTCGTTGCGCTTCCGGCGGCGCCTGCGGAGATTGGGATGTACGTCTGCGGCCCGACGGTGTACCAGCTCGCGCACATCGGAAACGCTCGGCCGTTCGTGGTGTTCTCGTGGATGGCGCGCTGGCTGCGCGCGAACGGGCACACCGTGAAGCTCGTGCACAACATCACGGACGTCAACGACAAGATCTACGAGGCCGCCCCGGGTGCAAGCGCGCAACGTGCCGCGGAGGCATCGGATTGGTACCTCGATGATGTCGCGCGCTTCGGACTGGGGGCGGTTGACGCGTACCCCAGGGTGACCGAGACGATGGACGAGATCATCACTCTCATCACCGACCTCGTCGACCGCGATCACGCGTACTCACGCGAGGGTGACGTCTACTTCCGCGTCGCGAGTTTCTCGGAGTACGGCGCTCTCTCGGGTCAACGCCCCGACCAGATGGAGGACGCGGAACCGAACCCTCTCAAGGACGACCCTCGCGACTTCGCGCTGTGGAAGGCGAACAAGCCAGGAGAGGACACCGCGTGGGACTCACCCTGGGGGCGAGGCCGGCCTGGCTGGCACATTGAGTGCTCGGCGATGGCGGCGCGGGAGCTGGGGACGGAGTTCTGGATCCACGGCGGCGGCCTCGACATCATCTTCCCGCACCATGAAAACGAGTTGGCCCAGTCACGGAGCGCGGGACACCCGTTCGCAAAGATCTGGGCGCACAACGGCATGCTTCGGTTCACCGGCGAGAAGATGTCGAAGTCGGTCGGCAACGTCGAGACGATCCGCGACGTTCTCGACCGCTGGGGGACGGACACGACGCTGCTCTTCTTTCTCACCGCGCATTGGCGAAAACCGCTCGACTTCTCGGACGAGACGATGGGTGCTGCCGCGGCTCAGGCGGAGACGTTGCGGAATGCCCTGCGCGGCGATGCGCGGACGGAGGGTGGTTGGGCGCGGTTCGTCGACGCCCTGGAGGACGACTTCAACACGCCTGCCGCACTCGCCGTGCTGCACGAGTTCGCTCGGCAGGGGGCGCTTGACGAGCTTCGGCGGGGGCTCGAGCTCTTCGGCCTCGGGGGGCTCGGCACGCCCGTGGGTGCACCAGAAGCGGTCGCCAAGCTCGCGCAGCTCCGGTTTGAGGCCCGGGCGGCGGGAGACTATGCAGAGGCCGACAGGCTTCGTGATGAGATTCTTGCTGCAGGCTGGATCGTCCGTGACGCGGCGGGTGTATTCGAACTCGTGCCCTCGTCGTGACCAGAGATCTCGTCTACGGACGCAACCCCGTGCGCGAAGCCCTCCGCGGTCGTCGAGCTGTCCTTGAGCTCTGGGTCGGCGAGCGCGCGGCAGAGACCGTTCCGTGGCTGGGCGAAGGCCCACGACCGCACGTCAAGAAGGAGCGCGAGCTCACCGAGGCGGCGGGGTCACCCGACCATCAGGGGCTCGTCGCGTGGTGTGCTCCGTATCCCTACGCAGAAGCCTGGGAGCTTGCCGCGCAGCCGTCACCACTCCTCTGCTGCCTCGACCAGGTCACCGATCCCCGCAACCTCGGCGCTGTCATCCGCTCGGCAGCTGGAGCGGGGGCGACGGGCGTCATCATTCCTGCCCACGGGTCGGTGACGGTGACGGCAGCTGTGTGTCGCGCTTCGGCTGGCGCCGTCGAGCATCTTCCGGTCGCCGTTGTCTCGAACCTCGCACGGTGGCTCGCCGACGTGAAGGGTCCTGAGCTGTGGGCGTACGCTGCCGTTTCCGACGGATCAACGGCGATGTGGGACGCCGACCTCACGGGCGGCGTCGCACTCGTGTTCGGAGCTGAGGGAAAGGGTGTGCGGCCGCTCGTACGCAAGACGTGCGACGCGACGGTCTCGATCCCGCTCCACGCGGGCATCGAATCGCTCAACGTCTCTGTTGCGGCGGCGCTTGTCATGTATGAGGCCGCGCGCCAACGTCGATCGCTCTGACAGTGCCCGAGCCGACTCTCTACCTCTTCGACGGCTCCAACCTACTCCACGCGGGCGGGTTTGACGATCGCGATCAGGTCATAGATGCGCTTGCGAGCTTCGTCGGGCTCCGTGGCGTTCGCGGAGTCGTCGTGTTCGATGGGCAGGGCGAGGACGCCATGATCGGGCCACTCGACATTCGCTACGTGCCGCACGCCGATGATCTTCTCGAGCGGCTCGCGGCCGAACAGCGCGTGGGGGAGAATGTGCTGCTCGTGACTTCCGACAACGCCGTGCGCCTCACCACCGGCCAGGAAGTGCGCAAGCGGGGATCCGCCGCGTTCCTCGCTGAGATCGGCGCCACCGAGCATGACGAGCGCAGGCCTAGCCGCCTGGCCGACCGGGTGGATGAGAAGACGCGCGCCGAGCTTGAGCGCCTGCGAAGAGGTCTTCCTCCGACCGGCAGAAGCTGATTGATCCGAAAACCAACGAGCTACAGATCCGGAACGACCGCCATGACGATGGTCGTTGCCGGGCCTCCGAGTCGCATGTCCACCGTTGCGCTCACGTAGGCGTATGCCTCGAACGGTTCGAGGCCGCGGTCGGTGACGAGGTAGTCGTAGGCCTG
>JANNQQ010000353.1:0-16569 GCA_031400835.1 Actinomycetes bacterium
CGCTCCGCGGTGGCAACGCCATTGAGACACCTGAACGCGCTCGGCCGGCACGTCGCGCTCACCGGTTTCATGGGCTCGGGGAAGACCACCGTCGGACGGGTGCTGGCGGAACGTCTCGGGCGACCGTTCATAGACCTCGACGCCGAGATCGAGCGGCGTACGGGTACGACGATTCCCGAGCTCTTCCGCTCCAGGGGTGAGCCGGGCTTCCGCGAACTCGAGGCAGAGGTTGCACCCGAGCTCCTGGATCGTGCCGAGCCGGGCGTTATCGCCCTTGGCGGCGGCTCGTTGGCCGCCGAGAGCACACGGGCACTGCTGCAAGCACGAGCGTTCACGGTGCTGCTGGATGTTGATCCCGAGGTGGCCTGGGGGCGGGTCAGCGGGGCCGATCGCCCGCTGGCGCAAGATGCCGACGCGTTCCACTCCTTGTATCTCCAGCGGCTCCCGGTCTACGAGGAGGTGGCCGACGCTCGAGCGAACGATGCCGATGAAGCGGTGCTCGCCGCTGCCGGGGTTCATGTCGAGCACGGAGCCATCGACGTCCTCGGTGAGCTGATCCCGGGCAGTGGTCCGCTTGAGCTCGTTGCCGACGCACACGTGGCTGGCATCCACGGGGTGCGCGCGCAACTGGCGTTAGGCGCGCGCGACATCGGGGTGCATGAGGTGCCAGCGGGAGAGGCTGCGAAGAGCGTTGCCTCGCTTGAGCGGTTGTGGTCGGCGCTACAGATCGGGCGCGATGGCGCGCTGGTCGCGCTTGGAGGCGGCTGCACGACCGATCTCGTTGGCTTTGCCGCCGCGACGCACATGCGGGGTGTCCCGTGGATAGCGGTACCAACAACGCTGGTGGGTCAGGTCGACGCAGCGATCGGGGGAAAGACCGCAATTGACCTCCCCGGTGGCAAGAACGTGGTCGGCTCGTTTCATTGGCCCGCTCGTGTCGTCTGTGATCCGTCGCTCCTCTCGACGCTTCCCGAGGAGGAGCGCCACAATGGGCTTGCCGAGATCGTCAAGACCGGGCTCCTCATGGGTGAGCAGCTCTGGGAGGTTCCGGAGGCCGAACAGGTTCGCCGCTGCGCCGTCTTCAAGGCGGCGCTTTGCCTCGCCGACCCGCACGATCGTGGGGTGCGCACGCAGCTCAACCTTGGGCACACCTTTGGCCACGCGCTTGAGGCAGCTGCGGGGTATGCGTTGCCACACGGGCGCGGTGTGGCGCTTGGGCTCCTCGCCGCCCTCCGTCTGACTGGGCTCAAGGCCGAAGTTGCCCTGGTCCAGCGCGTGCTCGCACCTGAACGCGTGCGCGTCGATCGCGATGTTGCCTGGGCAGCGCTCCACCGCGACAAGAAGACGACGGGTGGTCGCCCACGGCTTGTCCTTCTTGATGCACCGGGAGCCCCGCGTTGGGGGGTTGAGCTTCCTGAGGACGAGGTCAGGGCGGCCCTCGATGGGTTGATCGTGTGACCGGCGGGTGCCTGTGCGGCGCGGTGCGCTTCCAGCTCGTGCCACCGCTTCGCGCTATCTCAATCTGCCACTGCTCGCTGTGTCGACGAAGCGGCACGCTCGCTGGTGCATACACGGCGGTCTCGCACGATCGCTTCACGCTTCTGGATGACCGTGGGCTCGCGTGGTACACGGATAGGAACGAGCGCGAGCGTGGCTTCTGCAACGCGTGTGGGGCCACGCTCTTCTGGCGCTCCAGCGACGCTTCGATCTCGGTGTCGGCTGGTGCGCTCGATGATCCCGCGGGTCTGAACGTGAGCGCCCACATCTACGTTGACGACGCTGCTCCTTGGGAGCTTCTAGCTACAGTCGCGCCTTGCGAATCGATGTCCTCAACGGCGTGAACCTGAACATGCTCGGAGTCCGCGACCCTGAGCAGTACGGCGACGGCTCGCTGCGTGACCTTGAGTCAACCGTCTATGTGTGGGCCCGCGAGCTCGGCCTTCAGGTGCGCTGCAGGCAGACGAACCATGAGGGTGAGTACGTGGGCTACCTGCACGCAGCGTTTGGCTCGGCCGATGGGATCGTGCTCAACCCGGGCGCGTGGACCCACTACAGCTGGGCGATCCGCGATGCACTTGAGCCGTTCGGAGGCCCTTCTGTCGAGGTTCACCTGTCGGACGTCGAGAAGCGTGAGGAGTGGCGGCGCACGAGTGTTCTCGAGGGCGTCGTCAGCGATCGCATTGTCGGGAAGGGTTTCGACGGATACCGCGAGGCGCTCGTCCGTCTGACCGAGTTACACGCGTCCAAGGTCTCAGCCAGCGCATGAGCCGGCTCGCCCGACTCGCGGCCACGCTCGAGCAACCGCTCCTCGTCACCAACCCCGTCAACATCCGGTACCTCGCGGGGTTCAGCAGCTCAAATGCTGCGCTGCTTGTCGACCCGACCGGCGAGACCACGCTCTTCACGGACTTCCGCTACGCGGGAGCTGCACGTGCCGTTGCGGGCGTGACCTTCCATCAGACGAAGCGCGACCTCGTCGGTGAGCTCGGCGAGCTCCTAGCGGGACGCACCGTGGGCTTCGAGCCCGGAACGGTCACGATGGCGACCCACGGGACGTTGGGGAGCCACGGTGCATCGCTCGTCTCGGTACCCGGTGCAGTTGAAGCGCTCCGATCGATCAAGGACGACACCGAGCTTTCCGCGATTCGAAAGGCAGCGTCGCTGTCGGATGAGGTCTATGCGGAGCTGGCCGAGGAGCGTTTCGTCGGCCGGAGTGAGCGGCAACTCGCGTGGTGGGTTGAGCGGCGCTTTCGCGAGCTTGGCGCGGAGGCAGTTGCGTTCAGCCCGATTGTCGCCGCGGGAGCCAACGGCGCGCTTCCCCACGCAACACCCACGGACGAGCCGATCGCGGCCGGGACTGCGATTGTCGTCGATGTTGGCTGCGTCGTGGACGGGTACCGCTCCGACTGCACGCGAACCTTTCTCACAGGTGAGCCGACCGAAGGTCTCCTTGCGCGCTATCAGCTCTGCCTGCAAGCACAGCTCGATGGTCTCGAGGCGGTCTTGCCAGGGGCACGCGCGTGCGATGTTGACGCCGCGTCAAGGGTCGCCATCGCGGAGGCGGGAGTCGCAGACGCCTATGGTCACGGGCTTGGGCATGGCGTTGGCCTCGATATCCATGAGGCGCCGACGTTGCGCTACGACTCCACCGAGGTCCTCGCCGTCGGGAACGTCGTGACGGTTGAACCCGGACTGTATTTTGTGGACGACGTTGGATTCCGGATCGAGGATCTCGTCATCGTCTCTGCTGACGGGTACGAACGGCTCACGCTGTTCACGAAGGCGCCGGTCGTCGTCGGCTGAGCTCCGCTCAACCGAACTCCCATCTAGGCTTGTCTGCGTGGCCGACGTCGTCAATACCAACCAATTCCGAAATGGGATGCACATCGAGCACAAGAACTCGATGTGGCGGATCATCGACTTTCAGCACGTCAAGCCGGGCAAGGGAGGCGCGTTCGTGCGCACCAAGCTCAAGAACCTCGACTCTGGCTCGGTCGTCGACGAGACGTTTCGGGCCGGCGAGAAGTTCACGCGTGTTCACACCGAGGTGAAAGACGTGCAGTTCCTCTACGAGGATGGCACCGAGGCGCATTTCATGGATGCTGAGACGTTTGAGCAGTTCGGGTTTCCGCATGCGGATGTCGCGCACGAGCTCGCATACATGCTCCCCTCATCGACGGTGCAGATTCTCAGGATCAACGGCAAGCCCTCCGGGATCCAGCTCCCGAACTCGGTTGAGTTGGCGGTTGCAGAGACCGAGCCAGGGGTCAAGGGCGACACGGTCTCGAACGTGACGAAGCCGGCTACGCTCGAGACGGGTGCAGTCGTGAACGTGCCGCTGTTCGTGAACATTGGCGATCGGATCAAAGTGGATCCGTCCGAAGCCCGCTACATCTCGCGCGCGTAGCTCCCGTTCCGTCGGTTCAGGCCGGTAGGCTCCTGCCGTGCCGCAGCTCGTTGACACCACCATCCGGCTGCTCTCGCAGGAGCCCCTCGCGGGCAAGGTCCCGACGGGCGAGCTTCTGCGGATCGCCGAGATTCTCGACAGCGCGGGTTTCGCCTGTCTTGAGGTTTCGGGCGGCGGTTGCTTCGATACCGCAGTCCGTAGAGGTGTGGAGAGCCCGTGGGAGCGGATTCGCGCGCTCGACGCACGCACGACAACGCCGCTTGGGATTGCCCTGCGCGGGAGATTTCTCGTCGGCTCACGACCGGTCTCAGGCGACATCGTGCGCCGCTTCGTCTCGTGTGCCGCGGACAACGGCATCGACGTCTTCCGGCTTCACGACCCGCTCAACGACGTCTCGAATCTGCGCGAGGCAGGGGAGGCCGTTGTTGCAGCCGGGAAGGAGCTCCATGCGGGGCTGGTGTACAGCCGCGGGCGTAGCGGCGGTATCGACCTCCTCGTTGAGCGGGCGAAGCAGCTTCCGGAGCTTGGGGCGGTGCGCGTCATCGTCAACGACCCCACCGACGCCCTGCTTCCGCACATCACCGAGGAGCTCGTCCATCGCATACACGAGACAACCGGGCTCCCAGTGGGTCTCTACGTCCAGGGTGCGGCAGGCACGGGGCTTGTCAATGCTGTGGTCGCAACACGTGTCGGAGCGGATCTCGTTGCCACCGCTGTGTATCCCGTTGCGCTCATGCTCCACCGGGTGGCCGGCGAGTCGCTGATTGAGGCGCTCGAGGGTCTTGAGCGCCCAACCGGTGTGAAGCTTGATCGTGTCTGGGCCGCGTCGGACGTCGTCGACGAGCACATCGGTGACGAGCCTGTCTCGACCGTTGCACCGCGCATCGCCGTACGCGCTGCCGAGTACGACCTACCTGCGGGCCTCGTTGCTGCACTCGACGTGCATCTCCGGGCGCACAAGGCAGGCGACAGGCTTCTCGATGCGCTCGTCGAGGTGGGAAAGATCAGAGCAGAGGCGGGGTGGCCACCGCTGGCAGCACCGATCGGGCAGATCCTCGGTTCGCAGGCACTCCTCAACGTGCTTTCGGCCCGGCGCTACGGCACCATGCTCGACGAGTTTCGCATGCTTGTCGAGGGGCGCTACGGCACGACACCGGCACCGGTTGCCGACGGGTTACGGCGCGTGGTCGAGCTTCTCGCGGCGGAAGCAGCGGTCATGGAGGACGACCCACCAAGCGCAGAGGATGTGCGCGAGGCGGCTGATGGTCTCGCGGCCTCGGAGGAAGATCTCGTCCTGCTCGCCATGTTCGGAAAGGAAGCTGAGCCTCTTCTACAGATGATCCGGCAGCGGCACTCGCGTGAATCTCTCCTCCTTGGCGGTGATGTTGAGGTAGAGCGTGCCGAGCGGATCCGCGAGCTCGTGAAGATCGTGCAGGAGTCGGGGGTTGGTGAGATCGAGATCGAGGATGGTGGCATGCGCGTGTCGGTGCGTCGCGCGGACGAGACCGCGCCGGTGGTCTCATATCCGACGACCTCCGCAGGAGTGACTGAGGCCGACGGACCGCCCTCGCCGGCGGAGGCGCTCGCGACGACGCGCATCGAGTCCCCGATGGTGGGTGTGTTCTATCGCTCAGCCGAGCCGGGGTCGCCGGCATTCGTTCAGGTCGACGATGTCGTGATCGCCGGCCAGACCCTTTGCCTGCTTGAGGCGATGAAGCTCTTCAACGAACTAAAGGCCGAAACGGACGGCCGGATCAGGTCGATCCACGTCGAGAATGGCCAGCCGGTCGAGTTTGGCACACTTCTCTTCGAGGTCGATCCGATCGCCCAACCACCCGCGGTCTAGAGGCTGAGGGCCATGTTCTCGCGCGTTCTCGTCGCGAACCGGGGTGAGATAGCTGTGCGTGTGATCCGTGCTCTCCACGAGCTCGGAGTTGAAGCCGTCGCGGTGTACTCCACGGCCGACCGCGACGCGCTTCACGTGCGGCTTGCCGACCACGCGGTTTGCATTGGACCGCCGGCCGCGGCTGAGAGCTACCTGCAGATCCCGAACGTAATTGCTGCTGCCGAGACCACGAGCTGTGACGCGGTCCACCCGGGTTACGGATTCCTCGCCGAGAACTCAACGTTCGCACGCGCGTGCGCCGACAACGACCTCGTCTTCGTTGGCCCACCGCCGGACGTCATGGACGCCCTCGGCGACAAGGCCCAGGCGAAGATTGAGATGCGATCCGCCGGAGTGCCACTTGTTCCGGGATCCGAAGCAGCAGGGTCACTCGACGAGCTCCGCGAGACGGCGCACGAGGTGGGGTTCCCCGTCCTCCTGAAGGCCACGGCTGGTGGTGGGGGAAAGGGCATGAGGCTCGTCCACACAGACGACGAGCTCGGGCCGTCGTATCGGGCAGCCGCGGCCGAGGCTGAGGCCGCCTTCGGCGACGGCTCGGTGTATCTCGAGAAGGCTGTGAGCCCGGCCCGGCACGTAGAGATCCAGGTGCTTTGCGACGCGGCGGGCGGCGTTCTGACGCTTGGCGAGCGTGAGTGCTCGATCCAACGCCGCCATCAGAAACTGATCGAGGAATCGCCGTCACCCGTGCTGACCGCTGAGACCCGTGAGGAGATGGAGGAGGCCGTGACCCGTGCGTGTCGCTCCGTCGGGTATGTGAACGCGGGAACGTTCGAGTTCCTGCTCGGACTCGACGGTGAGCCGTACTTCATCGAAGTGAACTGCCGTCTCCAAGTTGAGCACCCAGTAACCGAGCTCGTGACAGGGATCGACATCGTGCGCCAGCAGCTGAGGATTGCCGCCGGTGAGCCACTCCCGCTCACGGGCCGTGCTCCACGCCACGGACATGCGATCGAGATACGGCTGAACGCCGAGGATCCGGCGCACGGGTTCAGGCCTGCACCTGGGCGTATCGAGCGTTTCCGCATGCCCCTCGGGCCTGGGGTGAGAGTCGACACCGCCATTGCCGACGGCGACACCGTGCCGCCGTACTACGACTCGATGATCGCGAAGGTCATCGTCCACGACGACGATCGAAGCGCCGCGATCGCACGCGCGATTCGCTGCCTCGAGGAGCTTGAGGTGGTCGGTATTCCGACCACTCGTGACCTTTCGCTCGACGTTCTGCGTTCCGCGGGGTTTGCTTCTGGGGACTATTCCACCGGCTACCTTGAGGCTATGGAGTCGACCTTCCCCTCGCTTCGCCCAGCCGCACAGGCATGAAGCCATCACCGGGTCGTCGTCACGCGCGTCGCCAGGCGCTGTTCCTCCTCTACCAGTGGGATCTCACCGGGCGGCCGTTGCAGTCCCTCTTCGAGGGCACACCAGATCCGTTCGCTGTGAGCTTGGCGGAGGCGGTGTCCGAAAGGGCTCCAGCACTTGACGCGCGTATCACGCTTGCTTCGGACGAATGGCCCGCCGATCGGCTCGGTACCCTCGAGCGGAACATCATGCGGATCGGGGTGTTCGAGCTCGAGGAGGGCAGTGTGCCGGCCGAGGTGGCCATCAATGAGGCTGTAGTCCTGGCCAAGCGGTACGCCACCGATGAGGCAGGCAGGCTTGTGAACGGCATCCTTGGTCGAATCCAGCGGGAGGTAGCGGCCACATGAGCGAGTCACATGAAGCGGTCGGCCGGATGCAGGAGTTGCTCGAACGACTCCGTGGGCGCGTCGACGCGCTCGAGACACTTGCCGCTGAAGGGGGCGACGTTGACGCAGCCGTCGAAACGCTCGCAGAGGTCGCCGAGCTTGCGAAACAGGCGGAGGCCGAGATCCTCCGTGTCCGCCAGGCCGCCGATGCAGGCGCCTGACGCGCTTCGCGCAGCCTTCGAGAGCTATCTCACATCGATCCGCTTCCTGACGGAGCTTGGGGGGCTTGAAGACGCACTCCGGTACGCGGTCGGCGGCGGTGGTAAGCGCATTCGCCCCGTCATCTGCCTCGCCACCGCCGAAGCGGCCGGTGGCAGCGTGGAGGAGGCTCTCCCCGCTGCTGCCGCGGTCGAGTTGGTACACACATTCTCTCTGGTCCACGACGACCTTCCCGCCATGGACGACGACGCTGAGCGCCGCGGTCGGCCGACCGTCCACATCGCGTTCGGCGAGGGGGTCGCTCTGCTGGCTGGCGATGCGCTTCTTGCGGAGGCGCAGCTACTTGCACTCACGTACGCCAGGCCGGAGATTGCGCGAGAGCTTGCTGAGGCGACGCTTGGAATGATTGGTGGGCAGTACCTTGACATCACTGCCGCGGACGTCGATCTCTCCGAGGTCCACCGGCTCAAGACCGGTCGTCTGTTCGCTGCGGCGGTGGGCCTCGGGTTGTGGTCGTCCGGTGTGCGCGAGGCCGACCAGGCGCCATGGCGGGCCTTCGGTGAGGAGCTCGGTTTGCTCTTCCAGGTCGTCGATGACCTCCTTGACCATGATGGCTACGCGGTGCAGCTCGGCGAGGCCGGAGCACGCGAGCTCGCAGTCGCAGCTGCCGCCCGCGCGAACGCATGTCTCGATCGGGTCGACGGAGAGACCCGCGTGCTGCGCGGAATCGTGGCTGAGCTCACGACCCGGTTGAGGTGATCCGCGTCACGATGTGGATGCCGCCGTTCGGAAGCCTCGGATGGCCGATCGTCGCAATGCTGTCCGTCGTCGAGACCAGCTCAAGGAAGGCGGCCGCGTGATGACGGCCTGGGTCGGCGATCCAGGCCGTCCCACCTCTCGCGAGTATGGGGTTGAGTAGACGGGCTAGCGGCGCGGCGTTTCGCTTCTCGTAGAGCACGTCGGCCGCAAGCACGAGGTCAAACATGGTCGGGTCGAGTCGTCCTGGCTCGCGCCAGTCCGTTCTCTCAACGTCGAGGACGACGCGGTTTCGCTCTGCGTTCAGACGGAGCAACGCGACCGCATCCGCGGCCCAGTCGGTTGCCACGACGCGTGCGCCGAGAGCGGCGGCAGCCAGCGAAGGGAGTCCGAGCCCACAGCCGAGCTCGAGAACGTGGAGTCCTTTGAGATCACGCGAGGCTACGTGTGCCGCAAGCGCGAGCCCGCTTGGCCAGAGTTCCGCCCAGTATGGGAGGAACTCGTCGTCCCCGAAGGCCTCCTCGCTCACGAGCGCCTCGGGATCGCGTGGGCGTTCAAGCTCGATGTCGAGACCACAAAGCCTCACCGTCTCGACGAGAGTCTCCACGCCTCGCATCTTGCCGCCATCTACCGTTTGGCGCGTGAAGAAACGCTTGGATGTCATCCTCGTCGAGCGCGGACTTGTCGAGAGCCGCGCAAAGGCGCAGGCGCTCATCCTCGCAGGACTCGTCCCAGGCTTCGATAAACCAGGACAGCAGGTCGCCGACGACATCGAGGTCGTTGTCGAACGTCCACCGCGATTCGTATCGAGGGCGGGGGAGAAGCTGGCAAACGCACTTGAGGCGTTTGGCGTAGATCCAGCTGGGCGTCGCTGCCTCGACATCGGTGCGTCGACCGGTGGGTTTACGGACTGTCTCCTGCAAGGTGCGGCGGCCGGGGTGATCGCTGTCGATGTCGGGTACGGGCAACTCCACCCGCGCCTGCGTGACGACCCGCGCGTCATCGTCATGGAGCGGACGAATGCCCGGTACCTCACCGAGCTTCCCTACGCGCCGGAGCTCGTCGTTTGCGATGCGTCGTTCATCTCGGCGGCGAAAGTTGTCGAGCCTGCGTTGGCGCTTAGTGCGCCGGGGTGGGAGGCACTCGTGCTTGTCAAGCCGCAGTTCGAGGCCGGACGGACAGATGCGCCAAAAGGGGTCGTTCGCGATCCCGCTGTCCATGAACGCGTGGTTGAGGCGTTCTGCGTGACGGCCACGACCTGGGGCGCACGTATCGCGGGGGTCGTAAACTCGGGGCTGCCGGGTCCGAAAGGCAACCGAGAGTTCGTTGTCCATCTACGCGCAGCCGAGGAGGCCACCGATTTCGATGACATCCGAAGGCTGGTCGCCACAGCAGTCGCGGACTGAGGTCGGGGTCGTCCGGAAAGCATTGCTCGTCACCCACGGGCGGGTCGACCAGGTCGCCGATAGCGTCGAGCGTCTGCTCGCGCTCGCGGACGAGCTCCATATCGAGCTTGTGATCGAGGCCGACGAGGCCGAGAAGCATGGACTTGCGGCCCGCGGCGAGGTGAGCGGAGTGGACGTCGCTGTCGTCCTTGGGGGTGATGGCACGATGCTTCGCGCACTCAACCGTTTCCTCGGGACAGGCGTGCCGGTTCTCGGGGTCAACTTCGGTCGGGTCGGCTTCCTGTGCACCATCGCGCGAGAGGCGCTAGAGCCCGGTCTGCGCCGCGTATTCGGGGGCGAGCTTCAGGCGGTCAAGTTGGCGACGCTCGAGGTTGAGCTCGGCGGGAGCACGCAGGTTGCGGTGAACGATGTTGTCGTCACGTCCGCCGGACTGGGAAGGATGGTCGAGCTCGAGTGGGCAGCGGGCGGCGAGGACCTTGGCCAGGTTCCATGCGACGGCCTCATCTGCTCGACGCCATCAGGCTCAACTGCGTACAACCTCTCGAACGGAGGCCCTGTGCTGATGTGGGGCATCGACGCGATGGCCGCGACGTTTGTCGCCCCGCACTCGCTGCATGCCCGTCCGGTGGTGATCCCACGAGGCTGCGCGCTTGAGATCTGGAACCGCACCATGGCGGTTCCTGCGACGGTGCTTGTCGACGGCCACCCGATCGGTGAGCTCGAGGCCGGCGGGCGGGTCGAGGTGCGCCTCGGCGCACGGTTCTCGCTCCTCGGGACTCTGCCCGACTCGACGTTCGTGAGCAGGTACCGCCGCGTTTTCTCGGCGTAAGGCTCGATGTGGGTAGCAAGCGGATTACGATCCCCCAATGCTGCGCACTCTTCGGATTGACAACCTCGTCCTGATCCAGGCTGCAGAGCTTGAGTTTTCGCCCGGGCTGAACGCGCTGACCGGCGAGACCGGAGCCGGAAAGACGATCTTTGCTCAGGCGATTGGGCTTCTCCTTGGCGCGAAGGGAGACGCGGGTGCCGTCGGCCCATCCGGGAAGGAGGCCTACGTCGAGGCAGAGTTCGACGTGCCAGCCGGGTTCTGGGACGACGGAGAGAGAGGCGGTCTGGCGGAGCTCCGTCCCGACGACGAAGACAGGCTCGTTCTTGCCCGACGGGTGTTCGGTGACGGGCGTACCCGTGCATACGCGTGGGGACGGGCTATTGCACGCGAGGATCTGGCTGGGGCCACAGAGGTTCTGATCGCAATGTCAGGGCAGTTCGAGCAGCGCCGGCTCGCCCGAGCCTCGTTCCAGCTCGACACCTTTGACGCATTTCTTGGCCCAGAGCAGGCAGAGCGTCGCGCAGCGGCGCGGACCGCCTGGCGCGAGCTGACAGCTGCGACCCGGCGTCTTGGCGCACTCGAGCGCGACGCCGGATCCGAGCAGGCTCGACTCAACGAACTTGCGATCCTCGTGAGTGACCTGGAGGGATTTGAGCCAGGTGACGACGAAGCGCTGCGCGCAGAACGCTCGAGGTTACGCAGCGTCTCTGAGCTCGTCGAGGGGACGACAACAGCGATGCGCGCGCTCGTCCCGGATGACGGCCAGGGCGCGGTCGGTCTCGCCGACGAGGCGAGCAGTGCGATCGTGTCGCTTGAAGCCCTCTCGCCCGAGTTGCGTGCCGCTGGCGACGAGCTCCGCGATCTCACCTTCCGCCTGCGCGAGGTCGCACGCGAGCTCCACACGCTTGTGGGATCGTTCGCGGGCGACCCAGTCCGGCTCGAAGAGGTCGAGGTGCGCCTCGACCGTCTCGCGACGGCTCGGCGCCGTCACGACGCCTCAACACTCGACGAGCTTCTCGTCCGGCGGGATGTTGCGGTGGCTGAGCTCGCCGAGCATGAGGATGGAATTGATCCGGTCGAGCAGGCGGCGAGCCAGCTTGCGGCTGCCCAGGCGCGGTTCGAGAGCGTGACGGGCGCGCTTACTCACTGCCGCAGAGAGCACGCAACCCGATTCGCCGATGCCGTTGCAGCTGAGCTCCGCGATGTTGGTATGGGCGACGGCGAGTTCAGCGTCGAGGTGCGCGAGCGTGAGTCGGGCCCAACCGGGTGTGACGACGTTGTCTTCTCCGTGCGTCCCAACCCGGGGCTTCCGTTTGGAGCGGTGGCCGACACAGCTTCAGGCGGCGAGCTCTCGCGGATCGCGCTCGCCCTCGCGGCGGTCGCGGGTGGAGAGACGATCGTCTTTGACGAGATCGACGCGGGAATCGGCGGAGTCACTGCGCATGGCGTTGCCGATGTGCTTCGGCGACTCGCGACACGCGCGCAGGTGCTCACGATCACGCATCTCCCTCAGATTGCCAGCGTTGCCGATGCCCACTTTCTGGTTGAGAAGGTTCCCGGTGATCCAACCCACACCCGCATCGAGCGGCTTGACGACGCACAGAAGCGCGACGAACTCGAGCGAATGCTGGGTGGCGGCGCCTTCGTCAGCTCTCTGACTTCGCCTGAACCGTGACCACGGAGGACGAGCTTCGTGGAACCGCCCGGCTCGGCCGCCGCACAAAGGATCTCGTGAAGCGGCTCGGGCCAGATGACATCGCGATCATCGACCACGCTGATCTCGATCGGGTCTCGGCCGAAGAGCTTCGTGACGCGGGGGTACGCGGTGTTGTCAACGTGTCTCCCTCAACGACGGGGCGTTTCCCGAACCCAGGCCCGCTCGCCCTCGTTCGCTCGGGTGTCAGGGTGATCGACGCGCCTGGAGCGACGCTGTTTGACACGCTTTCGGATGGCGAATCGATCCGTCTGGTGGGAAGCCAGGTATGGAGCAACGGGACGATGATCGCCGACGGGCTTGCTCTCGACGAGGTGACGCTTGCGCGGGCGCTGGCCGAGCAGCAGGCGCGTGTCGGCGAGGCGCTCGAGGCATTCGCCGACAACACGTTGCGACACCTCCGCGAAGAAGCGAGTTCGCTCGTCGCTGGCATCAGCTTCCCTCCGGTCGCAACCCGCTTCCGCGACCGACATGCGCTTGTCATCGCCCGCGGCCCCGGGCACAAGTCCGACCTCCGGATCGTCCGTCCGTACATCCGCGACTTCAGGCCGGTGTTGGTCGCGGTCGACGGCGGGGCCGACGCACTCCTTGAGGTCGGTCTCGCACCTGACGTGATTGTCGGCGATTTCGACTCGATCTCGGACGCGGCTCTACGGGGGAAGGCGGAGTTGATCGTTCATGCCTACCCAGACGGTCGCGCGCCCGGTGCTGCCAGATTGCGGAGTTTGGGACTTGCCTTTCTGACGGTGTCGGCGCCAGGCATCAGTGAGGACGTCGCGCTTGAGCTTGCCCATGACAAGGGTGCCGAGCTGATCGTTGCGGTTGGCATGCATTTCAACCTCGTCGAGTTCCTGGAGCGCAACCGCTCTGGCATGGCCTCGACGTTCATCACGAGGCTCCGGGTGGGGGAGTCGCTTGTTGACGCGAAGGGCGTCTCTCGCCTTCAGAGCCGGCGGGTGGATATGTGGCCGCTCGTTGCATTCGCCGTCATCGGGCTCGGTGCAATCGCCGTGGCCGTTCTTGCGTCACCGGCGCTAAGGAACGTCGTCGAGTCGGTGACACGCTCGCTCGGGGACGCGCTCGGTCTCTAGCAGCGTCATCGACTCCGCAGATCACATGCGACACTGCGGACGTGTTTGACTTCCGCTACCACGTCGCCTCCCTCGCGGCGGTGTTCGTCGCCCTCGTGATCGGCATCCTCGTAGGAGTCGGGCTCTCGGGGCGCGGCTTCGTGAACGACGCCGAGCGGTCAGTGCTTCAAGGTCAGATAGACGACCTCCGCACCCAACGGGACGCAGTCGCAGATGCGCTCGGCGATGCGGAGCTGCGCGGGATCGCGCTCGATGACTACTCAGAGAGCACCTATCCCAACCTCGTCCGTGGACGCCTGCGTGACCGGAGCGTGGCGGTCCTGTTCGTCGGCTCGGTCGATCAGGGCATCTCGACCGCTATTCGGCGTGCGGTCCGCGATGCAGGCGGAAGCATCGCGCGCGTCCGTGCCGTCGGCATGCCACTTGACCCCGTCGCAGTCGCACGATCGCTTCTCCCGGTCGATCGACGTGAGTACGTCGCTCAGGGACGCTGGGAGGCGTTGGGCAAGGCGCTCGGTGCCGAGTACGTCAGCGGAGGCCCAACCCCGCTGTGGGACGCGTTGACGGAGGCCGTCGTCATCGAGCAGGCCGGAGCGTCGCGTCGACCCGCCGACGGGCTCGTCATTGCACGGCCGGCGCGACCGCAGAACGGTATCTCGAAGGCGTTCCTCTCTGGTCTCTACCAGGGCCTCGCAGGCGCAGGCGAACCGGCAGTCGGGGTCGAGACCGCTGCCGCGGAGATCTCCGCGGTTCCCGCGTTCAGGAGAGGAGGGCTGTCCACCGTCGACTCGGTCGAATCGGCGGCCGGTCGACTGGCGGTCATTCTGCTCCTCGCCGGAGGTCGCCCGGGAAGCTACGGCGTCGAGGACACGGCGGTTGACGGAGTGCTGCCACCGGTCACCCGGTGATCGAACCGCTCACGATCCTTATCGCCGCCCGCGATGAGGCAGCGACAATCGGTGCCACCGTGACGGCGCTTTGCAGTGCATTCCCGCAGGCTGAGATCGTGGTTGCCGATGACGGGTCTCGCGATGCGACGGCATCCGTCGCCACCGATGCGGGGGCGCGCGTCGTATCGCTACCGCGCAGGGGTAAAGGACAGGCGCTCACGCTTGCCGAGAGGACGTGTCGACCAGGGCGACTGCTCCTCGTCGATGCCGATCTCCGCGGCGACGTGCGCCTGTTGCTCGAGAGCGAGGCCGATCTCGTCATCGCCGCATTTCAGAGGCGGTCGGGTGACGGGCTCGGGTTCGCGAAGCGCGTGGCGCGACGTCTCATCGCGAGCCGGTCAGGCTTCGTCGCGCGCGAGCCGCTATCCGGGCAACGTGCGCTCTCAGCGAAGGCGCGCGCTCTCGTCTTCCCCGTCGCGGCGGGCTTTGGGGTTGAGACCCGCATGACGATCGACGCGGTCCGAGGCCGCCTTCACGTCGCCGAGATTGAGCTCGACCTTGAACACAGAGCGACCGGACGCGATCTCCGTGGCTTTGCCCATCGAGGCCGCCAGCTGGTCGAATTGACCCTCGCCTGCGGTCCCCAGGGAACCTCCTTTCGAGGACTGCGGCTGCCTCTTATCGGCGCGATTGCCGCGTTCGCGAGTCCTGCTACGGCTCCGATCACCCTCGTCGGGTTGGCAGATGATCTCTGGAGCGGCCCGGAGCGAGGCTTCCGCGCACACCTCCGGAAGGGAGCAACGACGGGCACCCTGAAGCTGGTTGCGATCCCTCTATGGGGGCTCGTCAGGACGAGATCGGTATCCGGCGCGGTCATCGTCGGACTCGCTGCCAATGTGCTCAACCAGCTCGACACTCGACCTGGTCGGGCGCTCAAGGCGTTCGCCATAGGGTCGTTGCTCCTGGGTGCACCGTCACGTCGAACGATGACGTTGGCCGTCCTGATCGCCCCCTACGATCTTCGCGAGATGACGATGCTCGGGGACGCAGGATCGAACACGCTCGGTGCCGTGCTAGGTTTTGACTCCGTGAGGCAGTTGACGAGTCGGGGTCGTATCGGCGTGATCGCCGGCCTCGCCGCCCTCACGATTCTTGGTGAGCGCACCTCACTCGGCCGGCTGATCGAGACGACGCCAGGGCTGCGCGAGCTCGACCGCATGGGGCGAAGGCCGTGAGCGATCGCCCAACCAAGTACATCTTCGTCACAGGCGGCGTCGTGTCGGCACTCGGCAAGGGGATCGTGGCGGCCTCGCTTGGACGGCTGTTGAAGGCCCGTGGACTGCGGATCCAGGCACAGAAGTTCGACCCGTATCTCAACGTCGACCCAGGAACGATGAGCCCCTTCCAGCACGGAGAGGTGTTCGTCACGGAAGACGGAGCGGAGACCGATCTCGACCTTGGGCACTACGAGCGCTTCATCGACGAGAACCTGTCGCGGAACGGGAGCCATTCGGCGGGAGCCGTGTGGGACACCGTTTTGCGGAAGGAGCGGAAAGGGGAGTTCCTCGGTGCGACGGTTCAGGTGATCCCACACATCACGAACGAGATCAAGGCCCGGATCAGGCGCGCAGCGGCGACCGAACCGGTCGACGTCGTCATCTCCGAGATCGGCGGGACCGTGGGAGACATCGAGTCGCTTCCGTTTCTTGAGGCGATCCGCCAGTTTCGGCGCGAGGTCGGTCCCGAGAACGTGATGTATCTCCATGTCACTCTTGTCCCCTTCATCGAAGCTGCGGGCGAGCTCAAGACCAAGCCAACGCAACACTCGGTCAATGAGCTTCGCCGCATCGGCATTCATCCGGACGTGATCGTCTGTCGCTCTCGGGAGGATCTCTCGAGCGATATTCGCGAGAAGATTGCGCTTTTCGCCGATGTTGATGCTGGCGCGGTCATTGGCTCGCCCGACGTGCCGGATGTGTACCTCGTCCCCGAGAAGTTGCAGGCTGAGGGGCTCGACACGCTTGTCTGCAAGCACCTCGGGCTCTATACACCACCCGCCGAGCTCGGCGCGTGGAAGGTGCTCACCGATCGGATAGCCGATCGACACGAGGACGTCGAGATCGCGCTCGTCGGCAAGTACGTCAAGCTTCACGATGCCTACCTCTC
>JANNQQ010000354.1:0-14401 GCA_031400835.1 Actinomycetes bacterium
GCGGCCCTTCTTCCAACACTCCCCCCCGAATCGCTCATCATAAGCGCGGAGGTGCGGAAGCGCCAGAGTGCTAACCAAGCCGGTGCATTCGCGCGCGCCCTAGAGCGCGCACAGCGGTGCCGCTTGAGCGTGTCCCCAGTCCCGGTTCGCACAGCGGTGCCGCTTAGACGTGGTGCCAGTCCAGACTTCAGTCTGGACTGGAAAGAGACGCGGCCGCGCTCCCGTTCCTACAGTGCAGACTGAAGTCTGGACTGTAGGAGTAGGACTGGCCGCAACCCGGCAGGACTCGCCCGGTCCTCCAGTGCAGACTCAAGTCTGGACCGGAACTCGCGCTTCAACCGCGAGCGCGGCTACCGCTACGCGGAGCTCGGTGCGCAACAGCTCGTCGGGGTCGGCGAGGCGCTCGTCGAGCTTGCTCACGCTGAGCTCGACGTCGGTGACGTCGGCTCCCATGATGCCGAGCACTTTGCGAAGCTCGCCATGACCCCACACGCCGCCGAACTGCCCAGTGCTACCACCGATCACGCCAACGGTCTTCCCGCGCAACGGCGCTCCGAGCGCCTGACGCGAGACCCAGTCCAAAGCGTTCTTGAGCTGTCCTGGTATGGAGCCGTTGTACTCGGGTGAGGAAATGAGCACCGCATCGGCCGCGCGCAGCTGCTCGGCGAACGCGATCACCTCGTCCGGCGGATCGCCGTCGAGGTCGGCGTCGTATGGGGGGATCGAGCGCAGCCCGTCCCACTCGCTGAGCTCGACGCCCTCAGGGAGCTCCTCCGCCGCAAGGCTGAGGAGCTCCGTGTTGAGCGAGTCGCGTCGGAGGCTTCCTGAGATTCCGAGGATGCCATTCATCTAGCTCGCCGAGGCCCCTACGAATACGAGTGAAGCGGTGAGCTTGACGTCGTCGGCGAGCATCGAGCCGCCACCCGGAAGCGGAGCGTTCCAGCCGAGCCCGAGCTTGTTGCGATCGACGACGCCCTCAAGCGTCAGCCCGAGCTTCTGGTTGCCCCACGGATCCTCGACCGGGTCGGTGATCGTGCCGGTGAGCGTCACGGGCGCGCTGGTGCCCTTGACCTCGAGCGTGCCCTCGAGCGTGATGTCCGAGCCATCGCGCTGGAGCTCGCCACCCTCGAAGCGGATCTCGGGGTAGTTCGCGGTATCGAAGAAATCGGGGGAGGAGAGGTGGCCGACGAAGTTCTCGTCACTGACGTCGATCGATGACGCCTTGGCGGTGCCGCGCAGTCCCTGAGCGTCGAGCGTTGCAGAAACATCGGTGAAGCTCGTCTCGAACGGAGCGACGCCCATGTACACGATCGAAAAGCCGATCTTGGAGTGAGTCGTATCGAGACCCCAGGTTCCTTCGAGGACTGACGGCTCGGTGGTGATTGCGCTCATGGCGGTCCCTTCTGTTGGCGTACTTGCTCGTACAATGGTTGTATAAGCAAGTAAACGAGAGACCGCTCCGGTTATTCCCACCCCTGACGCCACATGGAGATCGACACGCTCCGTCCGTAGTCACGCGGGGTGCGGAGAGGCTCCTCTCCGCACCCGGTCAACCGCCCCGTAGCAACTCCGCGACACGGCGGCGGTCATCTGGGGTGACCGGGAACATCGGGCTCACGACGATCGCCTGCGCACCCTCTGCCGACCGGCGGGCCTCGCCAATCGCTTCGGCAAGCGTCTCTGTCTCGACTGCGCGGACACCACGGTCGGCCATGGCGGCAGCAAGCCGCTGGCCTACCGAGCCGAAGGTCACCACCACTCTTGCGACACTTGCGGCGATATCGAGCGCGTGCTCGAGGAGCTCGGATTCCTCAGGGGACGCGTGAACAGGAAGGCCTTCGCTCACTGCATCGCCGCCGAGGACGAGCACGACCGATGCCTCCGGATACCGACCGAGCGTTGCCGCCGCCTTGGCAGGCGTCGCTGCCATTCCGTCGTCGACGAGCTCGACGCCGGCGTTCACACCGACCAGAGCGGCGCGGTGGGCCGGCGGCTCGAGTCGCGCGATCGCCGGGACAAGCGCAGAGGGATCAACATCGAACGCGATCGTCGCAGCCACGGCTCCGAGAACGGCCTGGCCCTGCACTCCCACTGGCGCCACACCGAGGTCAACGTCCGAACCTCCCGTGCGGGCAACGATGCTCCCTTTCCGGAGAAACGCGCCGCGCTCGACCTCGCCGACGGCTGAGAACCCCCACTCCTCTCCCGCGCTGAGGAGACAGAAGGCCGAAGCGAGAGGGTCGTCACGATTCACAACGACGCAGCCGGTGGGCTCCTGGTGCCGCACGATCTGCTCCTTCGCGGCGCGATAGGCGTGCAGGCTGCCGTGGAGCTCGAGGTGGTCGGGCCAGAACGAGGTGACAACCGCGATCTGCGGGCTGTGACGCATGAAGGCCAGGTGTGAGCTTGTGAGCTCGATCACGTGGACGCCTTCCTTCGCCTCGAGCGCGGCGAGTGACTCCTCGGTCGCCCAGAGGTTCCCGGAGCGGGCAGTCGTGCTGGCGACGACTGCGACGCCAGCCGCTCCCAGGAGTTGGACGATGAACGCACTCGTCGTCGACTTTCCGGCGGTGCCGGTGACGCCGATCGCGGGGATCACCGATCGCTGGAGGAGGAGGTCGCTGAGACAGCTCAACCGCGTGCCGGCGGCTCGGAGGCGCGCAACGCGAGGAGCGGTTTCGGGCGTCCAGACGTCGAGGTACGCGATGTCGGGCGCTCTTGGGTCGGCGTCGATCTCCGTTGGGGTTGCAACACGAACGGTGTGTCCCTCACGCGCGAGCAGCTGCGCGAGCGCAACCGCGTCCGGTGCGGTGCCTTCCACAAGGACATCCATTCGCGCAGGCTAGTCCAGTCCAGACTTCAGTCTGCACTGCGGGGTGCGCACAGCGGTGCCGCAAAGACGTGGCCGTGCTCCCGGTCCCACAGTGCAGACTGAAGTCTGGACTGGGAGGAGCTAAGAACAGGAGGGCGGGGCGGGAGCCGCACTTCCGCCCGCGCCCCCCTGAGGCCACGATTGTTACACGTTCGCGGCTTACCCCGTTTGAGGGAAGCCGAGATCGATCTTGCTCGTGGCTGGATCGGGCCACCGGCTCGTCACGACCTTGCCACGCGTGTAGAAGTGGATCGACTCCGGGCCGTACGCGTGGCTGTCGCCAAACAGCGAGGCGTTCCAGCCACCGAACGAGTAGTAGGCGACCGGGACGGGGATCGGCACGTTGATGCCGACCATGCCGGCCTCGACCTCAAACTGGAACTGCCGGGCCGCACCGCCGTCGCGCGTGAAGATCGCAACGCCGTTGCCATACGGGTTGCTGTTGACGAGCCCGACCGCCTCGTCATACGTCGCGGTGCGAACGACCGAGAGAACCGGCCCAAAGATCTCGTCGCGATAGGCGTCCATGTCGGTCGTGACGTTGTCGAGGAGCGAGACCCCGAGGAAGAACCCATCGCCCTCCGGCGCGGTCTCACGGCCATCCGCGATGACGGTCGCTCCCTGTGCGGCACCCGACTCGAGGTATGACGCAACCTTGTCGCGATGTGCCCCCGTGACGAGCGGGCCCATCTCGATGCCAGGCTCGAGGCCGTTGCCAACCTTGATCTGCGGCAGCCGATCCTTGATCGCCTGCACGAGCGGATCAGCGACATCACCAACCGCGACGACAACCGAGATGGCCATGCAGCGCTCGCCGGCCGAGCCGTATGCAGCAGAGACCGCGGCGTCGGCGGCCATGTCAATGTCGGCATCCGGGAGCACGATCATGTGGTTCTTCGCGCCACCTAGGGCCTGCACGCGCTTGCCGTGCTTCGTGCCGGTCTCGTAGATGTAGCGCGCGATCGGAGTCGACCCGACGAACGACACCGCAACGACGTCCTTGTGCTCGAGGAGACCATCGACCGCGACCTTGTCACCGTGCAGCACGGTGAACACGCCGTCGGGCACGCCCGCCTCTTTGAGGAGCTCGGCAGTGAGGAGCGATGCCGAAGGATCCTTTTCGGAAGGCTTGAGAATGAAGCAGTTGCCGCAGGCGAGTGCGGGCGCCCACATCCACATCGGAACCATCGCCGGGAAGTTGAACGGCGTGATGCCAGCAACCACGCCGAGCGGCTGACGAATCGAGTAGACGTCAATCCCTGTGGAGGCCTGCTCGGAGAAACTGCCTTTGAGCAGCGTCGGGATGCCGCAGGCGAACTCGATGACTTCGATACCGCGGGCGACCTCGCCCATCGCGTCGGAGAGCACCTTGCCGTGCTCCGCAGTGAGCAGGCGCGCAAAGTCGTCCCGATGCGCGTCGAACAGTGCGCGGATCCGGAAGAAGAGCTCGGCGCGGCGTCCAACCGATACCGCGCGCCACTCGGGCCAGACGGCCTTCGCGGCCGCGACAGCTGTTGCGACCTCCTCGCTCGAAGCGAGGTCGACGGCACCCGTTTGAACCCCGGTCGCCGGGTTGTAGACAGGCCCGCTGCGTCCCGACGTTCCGTCGACGCGCGCTCCGCCGATCCAGTGCGGGATCCGTGTGATTCCCGTAGGCCCGTCCTGCGTGGGCGCCTCCGCAAGCTCCGTCATCTGTCCTCCTTGGGTGAGCTTGGAGGGTACCCCACCCCCAGTCCCAGCCCCAGTCCAGACTTCAGTCTGCACTGTAGGAACGGGCACGCGGCAACGTCTACCCAGTCCAGACTTCAGTCTGCACTGAAGGAACGGGCACGCGGCAACGTCTAAGCGGTACCTCGGTGCGCACCCCTCAGTGCAGACTGAAGTCTGGACTGGCGGACTGGCGGACTGTGCCGGGGCCGGGCCTAGAGTTGCTTCGCGATCTCCCACAGCTCGCGCGCGGAGGTGGCTCGCTTCTTCTGCAGCCGCTCGACGGCTTCATCGACGATTCGTGCGAGGCGCGCCCGCCCTGCTTCTGGCGTCTCCCCGAAACCGGCGAGCAACCGCAGATCGCCCGGCCTGAGCTCGTCCACCGGCAACTCCACCGTCGCCTTATACGTTCCCCATCGCCAATCCACGGGATGCTCGCAGAGCCCCGCCGCGACGGGATTCAAAGCGATGTAGAGGAAGGTTGCCCGAAACTGCTCCTGGGATTCGATTCGTCGCGACCAGAACTTGGGCGTGAACACCGACCCGCTGGTCTCATGCCGCGTGTTGAACCATCTCGCATGGCCACCGAGAATGCGGCGCATGCCAGCGCCGAGGTCGGCGTTCGGGGTCTGCACGAGTCGATGATCGTGCGTGTCAAGGAGACACCCTGCATGCACAAGCCAGCCACGCTCGCGCGTGATGTCACCGAGTCGTCGCAGATACGCAACGCGATCTCGATTGTCCAGCACAATCGGGTGTCGACGGATGCCCTGCGGGACGACGTGATGGATCGTTCCGACCCCTTCCGTGCGCCCGCGAGACATCCCGCAATGGTGACTGTTTTCTATGCGGACGACAAGGTGGCTCTTTCGGACATGCCTCCCCTGGGCGGCCGGTGCGCCTGTGCCAGTCGCCATTCCAGACTTCTGGCTGCACTGGAGGACCGGGAGCGCGGCCGCGACTTCGCGGTTCGGAAGCGCGCCCCCCTCAGTGCAGACTGAAGTCTGGACTGGACTAGTGCCACGTCGTAGCGGTACGGCTGGGCGCACCCCTCAGTGCAGACTGAAGTCTGGACTGGGAAGCGCGGCCACGTTTTAGCTGTTCGGAAGCGCGCACCCCTCAGGGCAGACTCAAGTCTGGACTGGTTTACCCAAGCTCGGCAAACGTGTCGCAGCTGCCGGCGTCGCCTGCCTCGAAGCCCTGACGGAACCACTTCTGTCGCAACGCCGAGGAGCCGTGCGTCCATTGCTCGGGGCTGCGCGCACCGAGCCGATCGTCGCCCACAGCTGCGGCGGCGTTGAGGCCCTCGTCTATGTCGCCTTCGTCAAGGATCCCGCGCTGGTAGGTCGAGTGGGCCCAGACGCCAGCAAAGCAGTCGGCCTGGAGCTCGAGCGCAACCGAAAAATCGTTCGCGCGCGACGGGTCATCCCGCTGGAGCTCGCGCATCCTGCCTTCGATCCCAAGCTCGGTTTGCACATGGTGACCCAACTCGTGCGCAATCACGTAGGCGGCAGCGAAGTCGCCAGGCGCGCCAAACCGACGCGAGAGCTCGTTGAAGAATGTGAGGTCGAGGTAGACCTTGCGATCGGAAGGACAGTAGAACGGACCTGTCGCCGACGATGCCTGCCCGCAGCCAGACACCGTTCTACTCGAGAAGAGGACGACAGGTGCGCGGTTGTAGGTCTTGTTCGAGTCCGCGAAGATCTGCTGCCAGAGGTCTTGCACATCCTTGTTCACGAACTTCGTGAACTCGGACGCATTGTCCCCCTCGGGAGGTGGCGTGCTCGTCTGGTCGGCGCTCGGCCCTGGGTCGAGTCCCGGCGAGAGCCCACTCGAACCGTCACCCGCGCCACCGCACTGGCTCAGCGCAAAGAGCACGACGACCACGAGGATGAGCAGCATTCCGGCCCCTCCGCCGGCCCTGCCAAGTGGCGGCATGCCGCCGCCACCCATGCCTCCACCGAGCCCGCCACCCGTGCCCTTTTGCCCGCGACGGTCTTCGATCCCGCCCGAGCCGTCGACCTTCTTCCAGCGCATTGCGGGAGGGTAGCTCGACGACGAATGCCAGAGGAGACAAGTGGCGCTGAGACACTAACTCGACTTTGTGTCTCAGAGCCACTTGCGATCGAAGCACTCGGGCAGACGCTGGCGGCTCGGACCTGGGCCGGACGAGCTCTAGATTCTCGATCGGTAACTGGGGTGCGTTCGGGGGCGTTCACGCCCAAGCAGCGTGTCGGGCACGTCTGCGGCGAGTACCGGTGTTGTCGTAGGCGAGCACGGCGCGATGCGCCGTGTCGTGGGCGTCATCCGGGCGTGCCGGAACTACCGATCAATGATCTAGGGCGTCAGACCGGCTTCGGCAAGTGGCCGACGCGCCCACGCGAAGCTCGTGGCATACCACCCGGTGAGCGGTTGAAGCGTCACCCCGTTGCCCGACGAGTGCACCATCCAGCCGTTGCCGACGGCGATGCCCATATGACCCACGTCGTTTGGGGTCGATTTTGGGCCGCGCGAGCCAAAGAAGAGCACGTCTCCCGGCTGGATCGCCTTGAAGCCGATCCGCTTCGCGGGCTTGATCTCACCGCTCATTGCGTACGACGTCCTGCCCTGGAAGACGGTCGCAAGCTCGGGAGCACCCTCGAAGAACTCAAGCTTGTAGACCCTCCAGACGAAGCCCGAGCAGTCGAATCCTCCGGGGGCATCGATCTGACCGGTGGCGCTCCAGAGTCGCTGCACCTTCTTCTCGCTCGAGCCCGCGAACACGTACGGGAAGCCGACGAGCCTGAGACCACGCGCGATGACCGCACGCTGCCACTCGGTGTAGTCGGGAAACGAGAAGGTCGCGGGGAGAGCCGTCAGCTCGCCCAGACGCGTTGCGGGCAGAGACAACACCCGCGCGAAGGAATACGCAGCTTCGGCCCGGGATGCGGGCTCACTCGGTAGGCGTTCAAGCAGCTCGCTGCCCTGAGGGTGGTTGAATCGCAGCCCCAGAAGCCGGGCAACGGTCTCCGTACCGAGCATCCCCGTGGGCTCGAGACCGGCATCGCGAGCTCCAAGGCGGATCGCGCGTGACGACGGGATCAGGCCGAGCGCACCAACAAGCTGGGCGTCGAGCTCTCGCATGGTCACGAGCCGATACGGATCGGCGGGGGCCGAGTGGGCTTTGCCGAGCGCGAGGATCGCTTCGTGGAGCTCGCCACGCGTCAGCGGCTCATCGGGCCGGAAGCTCGCGAGGTCGGAGCCCATCACGCCGGCCGCAACGACCTGCTCGATCTGCACCTTGGCCCAGCTCGGATCGGGCACCTTGGCTCCCGCCTGCGCAGACGCCGTTACGACCACACCGAGAGCAGCCAAAGCCGCGAGGACCGCACGGAGCCTCATGCGACCTCGTATCGGCATCCTGACGAAAGCCTTAAACCATCGGCCCGCCCCTATCGCTGCATCCAGCCCCGGGGCTACCCTCATGCAACGGTCATGCGAGCGACAGTCCATATCGATCAGACGGCCCGGCGCGTTTCGTTGTTGGTGGCCGCGGCCGCGCTCATTGCCTCGGTGGCCGTCACTCTCCCCGCCTTGGCAGCAGCACCGCGACCCGCCGCACCGCCAACGGCGGGACTGACCCTCGCGGGCAAAAGCCTCTCACTGGCTGATTTCCGAGGGAAACCGGTGATGCTCAACGTCTGGTCATCGTGGTGAACGACGTGCCGAAGCGAAGCGGTCGCTTACGCACGTTGGGTCAAACAGCAGGGTACGAAGCTCCGGTTCCTCGGGCTCGACGCGGCTGACACGCTCGATGGCGGGCGCGCGTTCGTGAAGGCGTATGGGTGGACATGGCCGTCGCTCCGCGATCCGCAGCGCTCCCTCGCCCGCCGGTTTGGAATCCAGTATCAGCCAGCGTTCGTCCTGATCGACGCCAAGGGTCGGATCGTCGGTGGTTTCGAAGGTGGCGGCTCGCCGGCGCGCTGGAGCGCTCTTGCTGCCAAGCTGAATCGGTGACCGACCTCGTCACGCTCCTTCTCCCGTTCGCTGATGCGGCGCCTGACGAGCAGATCGCCGTCCTGTGCCACCTCGCCACCGCGAGCGTGCCCATCGACGATGGCGAGCTGAACGGCGCGATTCGCCGCGCCGAGCTGCTTCTGGCGACGGGTGGTGATCCCCGCCGAGCGCTCGAGCTTGACGGCCGCGCCGTCACGGCGCTCGCGAACGACCTCGATGCCCCGGAGCGCCGCGCCGCTCTGGCAGCGGCGCTCTCGGCGCTCGCCTCGGAGCTCGACAGGCTCCCGGGTCTTGCGGCAGCGCTCCAAGCTCTCCAAGGGGATGAGGAGCGCGCCTGGCGCGCGTTTGCAGCCGCGCTGCTCGCGGACGCGCAACTGGACGATTGAAGGCAGACCCGCGCGCACTGCGGGGCGCGCCAAGCGGTAACGCAAACACGTGGCCGCGCGCCCGGTCCTACAGTGCAGACTGAAGTCTGGACTGGCCTGGGGAACCCCGCGTTGGCGCTCCCCGTCCTACAGTGCAGACTGAAGTCTGGACTGGCGCCGGATCTGGACGTCGCCGCTGACCGTCCGGACGCGCAGCTCCACCTCTGGGCCGTCACCGGGCCCGGCCGAGTCGCCGACATCGAGGTCGGAGCGCGTGTCGCCACTGACCGAGGCGACATCGAGCCACAGCGCCTGACCCGGCGCCACCCCAATCGTGACGTCGCCCGACACGCTCTGGAGGCGAATGTCTCCGCCGTCGACCGAGGCGAGCTCGATATCACCAGACACCGTCTGCGAGGTCGCACCTCGATGGGCAGCTCGTACCGAGACGTCACCTGAAACCGTGTTCACGGAGAGCCCGCCATGCGCCTCACCCAGGGTGACATCGCCGGAGGCCGTCGCGAGAACGGCGTCAGACTCGAGCGACTCAATCTCGATCTCCCCACTCGCAGAGGCCACGTGGCAGCCTCCGCGCACGACGTCGACCTTGGTGTCGCCGCTCCCCGACTTCACGTGGAGGTCACCAAGGGAACCACGACCGCGCAAATCGGTGGAGCCCGAGTTGCAGTCAATGTCGACCCCATCTGGGCAACGGATGAAGATCGTCACGGTGTCAGAGCGCTTGGAGAACCGGCGCCGCGAGCGTCTGGGCTCGGCGACCACGATCTCAGTTCGATCGCCGAGCTGACGTGCGTCAACGGTGATCGACGCAGCGAACTCTGCGGCATCCTCACCCGAGGGCACGATCTCGATCTCGGTCGTCGCGCGCGGCGACGTCGCGATCTCGACGTCCGCGCTCCCGAGCTCGAGCTTGACCGACACCTGCGCCGGGGTCTCAAACGTGTGCGCCCGGTTGCTCATGACCGGCGGAACCGCTCGGGGACGATGGGGCGCGCGTCGATCCTGGTGTCTCCACGGCGCCGCAGAGGGCGACGGGGGACATCGGGAACCTCCACGTGGCCGAACATGGTGACGATCAACACGAGAACTCCTTTCGTTAGCTTCGGGCGAAGCCCTGAAGCCGTTTGCCGGTGTGGCGGGTGGTGCGGGGCTCGAGCGAGCGCGCGAGCGAGCGCACGATCCACGCATTGGCCGAGATGCCATCGCGGCTTGCGGCGGCCTCGACCTGGGACTTGAGTCCTTCGGGGAGACGGAGAGTGATGCGGGCGCTGAGGTCGTCGCCCGGAGCTGCCTCGTCTGACGACCCCTGATCCTGGACGAAGACGAGCTCGGGGTCGTGGCCGACGATGCGCACCTCGACGTGTGCATCGCCGAGCTGTCCCGACAGCCCGAGAGCTGCATCAGAGAGCACGTCGAGGAGGCGCAATCGCAGCGCGGGCTCGACTGCATCGGCCAACCGACGACCGGCCTCAGCAACGTCGTCGCTGCCGAGCGACGCCGACGCTTCGAGGTCGCGGCGGATGGTCTGTATGTGCAGGCTGATGTCCATGTGGCCAAGTATGACATCATTTTGATGTCTGTCAAGTGCACTCTCGATGTCACCGCATGTCACCTCCGCCCGCGCTGATAGCCTGTCCACGTCCGGCTTGGGCCCGCGCCCGCTGGACACACCGTGTCGATCGGCACCACGTCGTCTCGTGGCGCCCTCGGCCGCGGTACATGCATCGCAACACGACGACGTGCGGCTCGCACGTCAAGGGGGCCGCTTGTCCGTGAGCACGACCGAGGAACTGCCACCGAGTCACGTCGATCCACCTGATCTCACGCTCGGGCCGACACTGCGCAACCTCTTTCCGCTCTGGTGGGAGCAGCGGCGACTGGTCGGGCTCGGCCTCGTATGTGCTCTTGCGTTCACGCTTCTCTCACTACTCATTCCCGTGCTGATCCAGCGCACAATCGATGATGCGATCGACCACCGCGATGATGGGTTGCTCGCGAAGTACCTCCTTGCCGTTCTCATCGCGGCGGGCCTGCGGTTCGGTTTCAACTACGCGCGCCGCTATGCGACGGCGCGCGTCGGCGTGTCGGTAGAGGCGCGACTACGCGGCAAGCTGTACGACGCCTATCTGCGCTACCCGCGTGCGTTTTACGACCGCCATGCAACGGGCGAGGTGATCTCGCGCGCGACGAACGACATCTACCCGGTGCGGTACTTCATCGGTTGGGGTGTCGTACAGGCGCTTCAGAGCCTGATGATGCTCGTGGGCGCAGCGATCGTGTTGGGTGTCGTCAACGCGCGACTCACGCTCATCGCGGGCGTCGCGATGCCGGCGATCGCGATCCTGACCTACGTCTTTGCACGCCGCGTGTTCCCCCTCTCGCGCAATGTCCAGAAGAAAAAGGGCCATCTCACAGAAGCCTCCGACGAAGCCGTCGTGGGAATCGAGATGGTGCAGGCCTTCGGCCGCGAGGACGACGTCCGCGACCGGTTTGCCGGTCGCGCGGAGGCAGTGCGCGCGGAGACGATGCGACAGGCAAACGTTGAGGCGCGGTTCCTTCCTGGACTCATCTTCCTTCCCGCTGTTGGGATCGCTGCTGTCCTCTACTTCGGAGGGCGCGAGGCCATCGAAGGCCGGCTGACGATCGGCGAGTTCACCCTCTTCGTCTTCCTTCTCCTGCAGCTCGTCTGGCCGCTTGAGGCACTCGGGTGGATAATCAACCTCGGACAACGCGCGACCGCAGCCGCATCTCGAAGCTTTGCCTGGCTCGACGGGATCGAGCCGCTGCACGAGAACCCGTCGCCTGTGCCGCTTCCAGATGGGCCGCTCACGGTGGAGTTCGAAGACGTACGGTTCTCCTACGAGACCGGTGCCGAGGTGCTCACCGGAGTGGATCTCACCGTCTCGCCGGGTGAGATCCTGGCCGTGTGCGGGTCGACGGGCGGCGGCAAGACCTCGCTCCTCAACCTCCTCCCCCGCTTCTACGACCCGACCGCTGGACGCGTGCTTGTTGGCGGGGTCGATGTTCGCGAGACGTCGATTAGCGAGCTACGGAACGCAGTCGCGATCGTGACTCAGAAGCCTGTGCTGTTCTCGGTTCCGCTCCGCGACAATCTCCTCGGTGGCCGGCCGGATGCCGACTGGGCCGACGTCCTCGACGCGTGTGAGGCAGCGGGGGTCACCGCGTTTGTCGACGACCTCCCCGACGGCTACGACACGCTTATCGGAGAGCGCGGGGTGAATCTCTCGGGCGGTCAGCGGCAGCGAGTGGCGCTCGCACGGGCGTTGATCGCGGATGCCCGCGTGATCGTGCTCGACGATCCAATGTCGGCGGTCGACACCGAGACAGAGCGGCACCTCGTCGAGAACCTCCGGCCTGCATTGAAGGGCCGCACAGTGTTGATCTCAGGGCAGCGACTCTCGACGGTGCTTGTCGCCGACCGGGCCGTGGTGCTTCAGGACGGACGTATCGTCGAAGACGGGACGCCCGACGAACTGATGCGCAGCAACGGGCCCTTTGCGGAGCTGTTTGGAGACGAGACGCTTGCCGCGTAAGCAACGCACCGGGCTCACGCGTCTCGCCCGCTACACGGTGGGTCGTCGGCGGCGTCTGTCACTCGTCATGGCGCTGGCCGCCGTCTCTGCCGCTGCGCCCGTCATCGCGTGGACGATCGTCGGTGACGCGGTCGACAACGGCATCCGGGCGAACGATCGTGACCGCCTGACGCTCGATGTGCTGGCGTACATCGCAGTTGGGGCTGCCGCATGGATTCTCGGTACGACGACCTGGCTGATGCTCGCCAGCATCGGGCAACGGATCGTGTTCGACCTGCGTCGGGATCTCTTCGAGCACCTCACCTCGCTGTCGCTCAAGTACTTCTCCCAGCAGAAGGCAGGGTGGATCATCGCGCGCCTGACCAGCGACGTCGATGCCCTCTCCGACGTGCTCAACCAGGGACTGACGACATTGGTCGTCAACTCGCTGACACTCGTCGCAGCAATCGGCGGGCTGTTCCTGCTCGACTGGCGGCTCGGGCTCGTGGCGCTGCTCGTGCTCCCCCCAGGGATACTCGTGACGCGTTGGTTCCAACGCACCTCGCACGCGGCATTCGCGGATGTGCGTACGCGGATCGCTGCTGTGACGGCCCAACTCGCCGAGTCGGTATCGGGGATGGCGGTTGTGCAGGCGTTCAACCGCGAGAACGCATTCCAACGCGAGTTTGCCGGCCTGAACGAGGCAAACCGTGTCTCGAACGTCTACGCGCAGAAGCTCTCGTCCTTCTTCTTCCCGGCCATCGAGTTCCTCGGCGTCGCGGCAACCGTTCTCGTGCTGTTTGCTGGCTCTCGGATGATCGAGGGAGGCACGCTTGAGCTTGGCACGCTGATCGCTGCGCTCGGGATGCTGCAGCTCGTCTTCCAGCCGTTGCAGGAGCTCTCGGAGCTCTATGGGCAGGTGCAGGCTGCGAGCGCGGCGATGGACAAGATCTCGACGGTGCTCGATGCAGAGCAAGACCTCGTTGACGCACCCGATGCGAAGCCGCTCGGGCGGATCGATGGGCATCTCGAACTCGACCGTGTGGTCTTCGCCTATGGCGATGACCCGGTCGTGAAGGGGATCTCGTTCGACGTGGCTGCAGGCGGCTGTATTGCGCTCGTGGGTGAGTCGGGCGGAGGCAAGTCGACCACGGCCAAGCTCATCGCGCGCTTCTACGACCCGCTCACGGGCGCGGTACGTGTCGACGAAACCGACCTGCGCACGGTGCAGCTGCGCTCGTACCGACGCCAGCTCGGCGTGGTGCTTCAAGACCCGTTTCTCTTCAGCGGCACGATCGCCGACAACGTTCGCTTTGGCCGGCCCGACGCCACAGATGACGAGGTCGAGGCAGCGGCTCGAGCCATTGGTGTCGACCGCGTTGCGCGGCGCTTCCCGGAGGGGCTCAACCACACGGTGCGCGAGGGCGGTGCGGGTCTCTCAGCGGGCGAGCGGCAGCTCATCTCCATTGCGCGTGCGCTGCTTGCCGATCCACGGATTCTGATCCTGGACGAAGCGACGTCGAACATCGATCGGCCCACCGAGCGAGCCATCGAGCAGGCGTTCGACACGCTGCTACGCGGGCGCACCTCGATCATCATCGCCCACCGGCTTACGACGGTGCGGCGCGCCGACGAGATCCTCGTGGTCGAGAGGGGCAACATCGTGCAGCGCGGACGTTACGACGCGCTCCTCGCTACCGACGGCCCCTTCCGTCGTCTTGCGACGACGATGCACGACAGCTCTGGCTTAAACCAGTCCAGGCTTTAGCCTGCACTGTAGGAAGGGGAGCGTCTTGCCCGGGTTGCGGCCAGTCCAGACTTCAGTCTGCACTGTGGGACCGGGAGCGCGGCCACGTCTTTGCGGCACCGCTATGCGCACCCCTCAGTGCAGACTCAAGTCTGGACTG
>JANNQQ010000355.1:0-8103 GCA_031400835.1 Actinomycetes bacterium
CGGCGAGGTCGACGAACGCCTCGCCACTGACATTGAACCGGTCACTCATTGGGCGTCACCCTAACCGAGTCGCGATTCCACCGCATGAGGCGACGGGAGACGTTGGCTGCTGTTAGTGCAAGCGGCTTCCGAGGCCAACTACGGCTATTCAGTCGCCGCGCGCTGCGACCTTGACGGCTTCGCTGATGGTCGGATGGGTGTGGATCGTGGCGAGCAGCGGCGCGAGGGTTCCTCCCGGTGCGTTCATCGCGACCTGCGGGCCAGGGAGAAGGTCAGCCCCATCACGGGCGAGAATTCCGACACCCAGGATCACGCCGGTACGCGCATCGAGGACGAACTTGACACGCCCGCGCTGGTCGCCGATAGCCCGGGCCTTACCCCGGGTACCGACATCCGACCGGCGCACCTCCACCTCATACCCTGCCTCCCTCGCTCCGCGCTCTGTAAGCCCGACAGAGGCAAGGACGGGGTCGGTGAAGATCGCCCGCGGCATGGTGCGGTAGTCGGGGATGTTCTCGGCGCCGTCGAGCATGTTCGCGATCGCGAGCGGCGCCTCGTAGGTGGCGACGTGCGTGAAGAGCATCTCGCCATGCGCGTCTCCAACCGCCCAGACGTTCGGGAGCGCCGTGCGGAGATGGTCGTCGGTCTTGATCCCTGAGCGGTCGAACTCGATGCCTACCTCCTCGAGCCCCAAGCCTGTCACGTTCGGCACGCGTCCTACTGCGGCGAGAATTGCGTCGCCGACGACACGGTTTCCTCCGGCGCAATGGACGGCGGGACGCCCGTCGACCATGTCGAACCGCTCGACAGCGGATCCGGTGAGGACGCGCACCCCCTCTTCCTCGAGGTAGCTCTTGAGCAGGTCGCCGAGCTCCTCATCCTCCCCGTGCGCGAGATGCTCACCGCGTTGAATCACCGTTACGTCAGCGCCGAGGCGCCGGTAGATCTGCGCGAACTCGAGCGACACGGCTCCCGCGCCGATACAGACGAGATGGCCTGGGAGCGTCTCCCACTCGGGCCCGAGAAGGTCATCGCTTGAGAGCGTTGGCACCGTGTCCGCGCCAGGAAGGTTGAGCCGGGCAGGGCTTGCACCGGTCGCGATAAGAGCGTTGCGGAAGCCGATGCTCAGGTCGCCGGCTTCGAGCTCATGCGGTGACACAAATCGCGCCGCGTGGCGAACGATGTCGATGCCCCGGTCGGCCAGCAGCCGCTCGTAGAAGGCACTGCCGTCGTCGATCACCCTGCGCACCCGGCGCATCACCGCGGGGAAGTCGACCTCGACCTCGCCGGTGCGGATCCCGAACTCAGGCGCTCTTCGTGCATCGTGCGCGATCTCCGCAGCCCTGACCAGGGCCTTCGTCGGGATACACCCGCGCGTGATTCAGGTGCCACCCATTGCGCCAGGTTCGAAGAGGACGACCTTCGCGTCCCGCTTGCGAGCCTGTAGCGCTGCGCTCACCCCTGCCATGCCGCCGCCGAGGATCGCGACGTCGTAAGGATGCCCGCTTGCCATCGCGAGAGCCTAACGATCTACGACGACCGGTTCTCGGCCACGAGCCCGAAGCAGACTCCGTCGACCCATTCGCCGTTGCGCCAGTACGCCTCACGGCGGGTGCCCTCACGCGTGAACCCTGCCCTCTCGAAGAGCGCCTGGGCACGGGTGTTGTAGCCGTATGTCTCGGCCTCAATGCGATGAACGTCCAGCTCCCCCACTAGGAGCGCAACCAGCGTGGTCACCGCGGCGAGGCCGATTCCCTGGCCGGCGACCGCCGGGTCAATGGCTAGACCGCCCACGCGGACAATGCGCGAGCGACGGTTCACCCGTTCGAAATAGACGACTCCAACGTCGCGACCCTCGGTGGCGATCATGAGCACGCCGTAGGCGTCCGGCTCGGCCTCACTCCGGGCGATCTCCGCGGCGAGCTCATCGTCGTGCGTTGCGCGAATCACCGAGAGGAACGGCTCAACCTTCGGATGCGTCACCAATCGGCGGATCTCGGCGACATCCTCCAGGGCTGCGCGTCGCAAGCTAACGGTCATAGCGCTACCACCCGGCGGCGTAGTGATCCGACAACTCCCGACCCCAACGCGACTCCGGCCAGGATCAGCGCGAGCCCGACAAGAGCCAACGGACGCAGTGGTTCGTCGAGCAGGAGGGCTCCGTAGGCGAGTGCGAAGGGCGGCATCAGGTAGGCGACGAAGCTCCCGCGGCGTCCGCCATACAACCGAAGCAAGCGGTAGAGCAACAGTTGCGCGATCGCGGTACCTGCCAGGGCAAGCACAAGAAGCGAGGCGATCGCGCGGCCCGTTGGCAGCGCGTCGGGGAGCTGCAGAAGCGCGAACGGCGTCAGACACAAGGTGGCTGAGATCATGGAGCCGCACGCGAGGACAGGGCCTGCAGCAACGGTAACGCCTTTCTGGCCGAGCACGTTTCCCGTCGCGTACGCCACGGAGGAGAGGACAACGGCGAGCGTGCCCGCCACCACCCACCAGCTGGCCTTCGGATCGAGACCTACCAGGACGACGACGCCGACGAGTCCCGTCACGATCCCTGCCCACCGACGCGCCCCCATTGGCTCGTGGGGGAGGAACCGGAGCCCGAGCACGATGGTGAACAGCGGGACTGTTGCCTGGGCGATAGCGGCGATCCCCGAGTCGATGTGTGTCTCACCCCAGGCCACGAGCCAAAACGGGATTGCATTGCCGATCGCTCCGAGCACCACCCAGCTCCGCCACGACGCACGGAGCTCCTTGAGTGCCTGGTCGAAGCCGATGGTCGCGAACAGGAAGCCGAGGAGGCAGACACTCGCTATCGCCGCGCGCACAGCCATCAACGCCGCCGGCGAGAACCCGCCCTCCACCGCGACCTTGATAAAGAGGTAGCTCGCACCCCAGACGGCGGCAAGAGTGAGCAACAGCGACGGATAGCGGGACATCGCAGTGAGCCTACTGGCGCGGTCTGTGCGAACCCCGATCAGGCTCAGGGAACGCGCGGAGGCTCGGAGGGCAATTCGTGACCGCCGCCTGGCCGAGCTGGTCGTCGTCTACTCCTGCCGGTCGGCCACTCGGACTGCTTCGCGTGGTCTTCAGCCCGTCCACGGCCGCCGATAGACTGACGTCCTGAGTTCCGTCCTTGATCAGCCGCTTCACCGTCAGCTTGGGCTGAAGGACGACGAGTACGACCGCATTGTCTCGCTGCTTGAACGCGAGCCGAATCACTTCGAGCTCGCAGTTTTTTCGCTCATGTGGTCGGAGCACTGCGGCTACAAGCACTCGGCGCTGCTGCTCCGTCGGCTGCCAAGCGATGGGCCACGCGTGTTGCAGGGGCCGGGTGAGAACGCCGGAGTGCTCGACCTGGGCGATGGTCTAGCGGTCGCCTTCAAGGTCGAGAGCCACAACCACCCGTCCGCGGTCGAACCGTTCCAGGGTGCGGCGACCGGCGTCGGCGGCATCCTCCGAGACATCTCGGCGATGGGCGCACGCCCGGTCGCCCTGCTCGATGGGCTGCGTTTCGGTGCCCCTGACGATCACTTCTCGCGCGCAGTCGGTGGCGTCGGCCACTACGGAAATTGTGTTGGCGTTCCGAACGTCGGCGGCGAGGTTGTCTTCGATACGACCTACGCCTCGAACTGCCTCGTCAATGCCATGTGCGTGGGGCTCCTTCCCTCAGAGCGTGTGATGAGTGCCAAGGCAACAGCGGCTGGTGCACTCGTCGTCGTGTACGGCGCCACCACCGGGCGCGACGGGATCGGAGGCGCTTCGGTGCTCGCGAGCTCCGAGCTCGGAGAGGCGGATGGCGACAAGCGCCCAACCGTCCAGGTCGGAGACCCCTTCACCGGCAAGCGTCTCATCGAGGTGTCTCTCGCGTTGGTTGAACAGGGGCTCGTGCTGTCGCTTCAGGACTGCGGCGCCGCTGGCCTTGCCTCGTCACTCTCGGAGATGGCAGCCGACTACGGGCTTGACGTGTACCTCGACCGGGTACCCCTTCGCGAGGAGGGGATGGAACCGTGGGAGGTGATGATCTCCGAGTCGCAGGAGCGAATGGTCGCGATCGTCGCGCCCGAGCGACTCGCCGAGGTCGAGGCAGCGATCGACCGTTGGGAGCTGCATCGTGCGGTCATCGGCGAAGTAACCGAGTCGGGTGAGCTCCGCGCGTTCTGGCACGACGAGATCGTCGGTGCGATTCCAGCTCGCCACCTCACGGAGGACTGTCCGCGATACGTCGTCGAGCAGACTCCACGCCCGATCACAGCCGAGGTCCCGCTTGAGCTTCCTCCGGTGCGGGAGGTGTTGGTAACCCTCCTCGCCTCGCCGCAACTCCGTTCGCGCACCTTCGTCACCGAGCGCTACGACCAGCTCGTCCAGTCGCGCACGGTGCGTCGACCGGGGCTCGACGCGGCTGTGCTTCGGCTTCGTCCGGACAATCGCGGCCTTGCGCTCACGCTCGATGGCCAGAGCCGCGTCGGCTCCCTCTCCCCCCGTGTGGGAGGGAGGCTCGCGATTCTTGAGGCCGCCCGCAACGTCGCCTGCGTCGGGGGCGAGCCCATCGGCTTCACCGACTGCCTCAACTTCGGGAACCCCGAGAAGCCAGAGATCGGGTGGGAGCTTGCCGAGTCGATCGAGGGAATGGCCGAGGCCTGCGAGGCGCTGGGCGTGCCGATCGTGTCGGGCAACGTATCGCTCTACAACGACACCGATGGGCGCTCGATCGATCCCACGCCAGTCGTTGGCTGCGTCGGGCTCGTTCCCGACGTCCGTCGCGTTCCCCGAGGCTGGCACGAGGGCGACGTCGTTCTCCTCGCCCGCTCCGCAAGCGCCCTCACGTTTGCTGGCTCGGAGGCACAGGCGCAGTTCGGGGTGACAAGTGGAGAGCCGAAGCTCGATCTTGGTTCCGAGGTTGAGCTGCTTGAGTGGACGCGGCGGATTGCCCCGCGAGCCACGCTCGTCCACGATGTCGCTGAGGGTGGGCTTGCGGTCGCGCTCGCCGAGGCCGCGCTCTGGAGTGGGGTTGGAGTAACGCTCGACGCGCCCGAGGATGACCTCGCGCTCTTCGGCGAGATCGGAGGCCAGGTGGTCGTTGCGGTTTCGGCGGATCAGGTCGAGGTCGACCCCACTGGATCCGACATCGAGGTGCGGCGGCTCGGCACCGTGGGTGGCGAGGTTGTTCTTGGGGTATCTCTCGACGAGCTTCGAAGCGCCTACGAGACGGTGCGTACCTCAGATGACTGATTCCGACTTCACGCACTCCGGGATGAGTGCCTGCGCACGGCGCATCGCCGAGCCGACCATGCTGCTTGGTGCAGACACTCCCCGACAGCACGCCAACTCGGGATCGATCATCTAGCAATGTGTGGCGTATTCGGCATCCGGTCGAACGAGCGCGACGTCGCGCGGCTCACGTACTTCGGCCTCTTCGCCCTCCAGCATCGTGGTCAGGAGTCGGCCGGGATCGCTGTCTCCGAGCGCGGCCGCATCACCGCCTTGCGCGAGATGGGTCTGGTGGCGCAGGTCTTCAACGAGGAGAAGTTGTCCGCGCTCTCGGGCAATGTCGCAATCGGCCACACGCGTTACTCGACCACCGGTGGCGCGCATTGGGACAATGCGCAACCGCTCGTCCATCAGGGCTCGGCACGCACCGTTGCGCTTGGGCATAACGGCAACCTCGTCGACCTCGCTGCGCTCCGCGAGGAGCTCATCGCGGATGGCATCAGGCTCGTCTCAAGCTCCGACACGGAAGTCATCGCGGCGCTCCTTGCGCGCGACCCCGAGCCGATTCCCGATGCGGCCGCATCCGCAATGTCTCGGCTCAACGGCGCGTACTCAGTCGTTGCGATCGTTGGCGACGCACTCGTTGCCTTCCGCGACCCGCATGGAATCAGGCCGCTCACTCTGGGACGAATCGGGGATGACTGGGTCGTCGCGTCCGAGACCTGTGCGCTCGATCTCGTAGGCGCCGAACGCGTGCGTGACGTTCGTCCGGGTGAGGTCATCTGGGTCGACGAGGCGGGCCTCCACGCTGCGCAGGCGATTCCGGTCAAGCGGCCCGCTGCTTGCATTCTCGAGCACGTCTACTTCGCCCGTCCCGACTCGCGTCTTGCGGGTAGCGGGCTGCACATGGGCCGTGTCCGCATGGGCGAGAGGCTCGCCGAGGAGGCTCCTGCAATCGCCGACGTGGTGATGTCGATCCCCGACTCGGGCACACCCGCCGCGATCGGCTTCGCGAAGGCCTCGGGGATCCCCTACAACGAAGGTCTCATCAAGAACCGCTACGTCGGGCGCACGTTCATTGAGCCCGATCAGGAGCTCCGCAAGCAGTGGATCCGGATGAAGTTCAATCCGCTCGACGAGATCGCAGGTCAGCGCATCGTCATTGTCGATGACTCGATCGTGCGCGGCAACACGCTGCGCCAGCTGATCAAGATGATGTTCGACTCGGGTGCTGAAGAGGTACACGTGCGGATCTCGTCACCGCCGGTCGTCTCGCCGTGTTTCTACGGGATCGATATGGCCGACGAGGCGCAGCTCGCAGCGTCGAGCCGGACGGTCGAGGAGATGTGTGCGTACATCGGGGCTACGTCGCTTGCCTACCTCTCGCTTGAAGGAATGCAGTGGGCGTCGCGCCAGCCGTCGTCGGCCGTGTGCCGTGCGTGTTTCACCGGTGAGTACCCGACGAAGATCCCTGCGGGTGGGGTGGCTGAGAAGCTGCGATTCGAGGTGTCTGGGGTGCGGGTCTAGGTTTTAGCGTGCACCGTCACGGCTCCCGGAAGATGGCGTGTGTACCGACTCGACGCCACCGGATAGCCGCTTCACCGTCGATCTCGACCCATTCGAACGTCGCACGCCCGTCAGGCCCGCTGAACGACCACGTCATCTCCCAGACGCCCGGGGCCGACTCGACGCGGCGAACGCGGAGCGACTGCGGCCAGAGCGCTCCTGGCTCGCGGACGACTCGGGTCGCAGCCTCCACGAACCGGTCGCGAACGACCTCGCGGAACAGCTCGCGCTCCGATTGCGATAAGCGTTTGAGATCCGCTTGGAAGCGCTTGCCGCGCTGGAACTTCACTCGTTGTCGACGATGCTGTCGAGGTAGCGAACGAACTCCTCGGCGGAGTCATACGTGATCAACTCGCCCCGCTCGATTTCCTCATCCACCTCTCGCTCCATTCGTTGCCACCGCTTCGTCCAGAACCACGCCTGATCGGCGGGCACCGACACGCGCGGGCGCAGCTCGATCACGCCGTCCTCGCGTTCGACGAGCTCGACGTGCGCTCCGGGTGTGTCGAGCCCATGGCGGCGCCGGAGATCGGCCGGAAGGTTAAGGACGCCGCGTGATTGCAGCTGAAGGTAGTGCGTATGGGCCACGCGGCTATTGTAGAGCGATTGCCGTAATACCGCAATACGGCTTTTCGGCCATGTCCCAAGCAGCCGCGCATCTGGCGGACGCGTATGCTCGTCGCAACGTTCTGCGGCAACAGGGGGAGCAACATGACACGTCGCTTGGTCGGCCTCTTTATCGCGGCCGTCGTGATTCTTTCGGCGATTGCGGGCCGGGCTGTGGCGGCGAGCGAGTCGCAGCAGTTCGAGGTCATCACCTTGCGTCACACATCGACGAAGTTCACGATCCGCGCGCCCGAAGGGTTCAAGCTTCAGTTCCACGACGGGACCTACATCCTGCGCAAGGGAGTGACATCGATCAGTTTCACGCGGCTCGCGACAGGTGTCACCCCGGCGCAGCTCGCCGACTCGCTCTTCCGGGCGCTGGGTGGCCGGGTCATCGTCAAGGCCGGTGACGCGCGTCATATCGTGGGACAGGTCGCCAACGGCGCGCGTGGGGACACCTTCGTCGTCGAGCGCGTCGGCTCGCAGCTTTCGGTCACGACGAGCACCTCATCAAGAGGGCGTCCAGTCGTTCTTGAGACGCTCCGCCAGATCGGTCTCGGTGCGAAGGGCGGCGTCTCGCTCCGTCCGCCAAAGGCAAAGCCGCAGGCCTCGATCGCGCTGCGTCCCTATCGCTCCCCCGATGGTGGCGCGACCGCGCTCGTCCCAAAGGGAGGCGACTGGGACATCCAGAGCGGCGGCGGTGCAATCATCGGGTTTAGCCCG
>JANNQQ010000356.1:0-1572 GCA_031400835.1 Actinomycetes bacterium
GGCTTGCTATCACCCAGGTGATCCGCCGGGAGAGCGGCCATCTCAAGCGTCTCCGCGCAACTCCGCTTCCGATGTCGACCTACGTGCTCGCGACCGTGACCTCGATCCTCGGCGTCTTCGCGCTGCAGATGCTCGTGACGCTTGGCCTCGGGCTCGGGCTTTACGATGCCTCCGGCCCGAAGCGACCGCTCGACCTTGCGTTCCTCGTCGTGTACGGCGGGCTCGCGTTCGCAGGACTTGGCTTCGGAGCGGCCGCCCTGATCCGTTCCTCCGAGGGAGCCTCGGCCGTCGTCAACCTCGCGGTCTTGCCGATGGCCTTCCTCTCGGGCTCATTCGGCCCGACGCGCAACTACCCCGACGTGTTGCAAGCGGTGTCCGACGTGCTGCCGCTCACGTACTTCAACCGCTTGCTCGAGCGCGCCTACCTCGACGATCTCTCGGTCTTCACCGACGTCCGCTCTCTCACGGTGGTCGCTGCGTGGGGGCTCGGGGGCTACCTGCTCGCGTGGCGCATGTTCGGTTGGTCGCCCCGAGAACGCTAGCGCGAGCCGCGCACGCTCTCTCACGCCGCCAGGGCAAGTCCATTCCCGATCAGAACCGCGCCGATCACCAGCAGCAACACAGCAACGATCGTCGACATGTTTGTCACGAGGTAGTTCTTGGTTGCGAGAAGCGGTTCGCGGCTTTGCTCTCCGCGCACCAGCACACCGACGGTCGGCACGATGACGCCCAACGACGCGACAAGCGCGAAGACGACGAGTGCGATGGCTCCCTGAGAATCGGAGAGCCCTTCCTGGGCGAGCGTCGCTCCAGCGCTGAGCGCGAGCGGCAAGCTTTTGGCATTCAGCACGCACAGAAGCACTCCCGCAACGAGCGCACCGACGGGAGACAGCGTTGTGATCCGTGCGAAGAGCTTCGGCTCAGCGGCGATCTCGCCAGCGGGAGTGCGCCGTTTCCACGTTCGCACCGCAAGCACCAGAAACACGATCCCAACGATGATCTGGAACATGTCGACCCCGTCCGCGACATCGTGATCGACATGCGCACCGGCGACGTCCGCGAGCGCGTATGCAGCACCCGTCGCGGCGAGAGCACCCGCGAACCAACCAAGCACGAAGAGAACGCCGTTTACGCGAGCGCGTTCGGAGAGCAGCACCAAGATCGCGAACGCCAGCCCGAGGGGATTGAGCCCGATCGCGACCGCGAGTACCAGCACCTGCCCCACTGCCTGCCAGATCACCGGCAACCACTCCTGTCTCGCTCCGTCTTCCGGGAGCTGAACGCTACTCGTTCACTCTCACGACGAAAGACCTACCCGCGGGTGGGGTGAGCGTGGTGCGGTCGAACGCAGCTACGGCTGGGGTTCGGCGGAGATCATGACCTGACCCCCCGACCTGTTGGATGGGTGCGTGCGAGGTGGCCCTGGAGTCGGACGACTCCGCACTCGCAGTCGCGGCGACCCAGCCGAGCACCGCGGCAATTCCAACCGATACAACCAATCGCGTCACGTCTCGAACATCGACCGCGCGGGGTGAGGCTTGATCCCTCGGTTCGGAGTCGCTCTCCCAGCAG
>JANNQQ010000357.1:0-6346 GCA_031400835.1 Actinomycetes bacterium
GCGTATCCCCTCGCCGCCTGCCTCGCGCGCGTGGCTGGCGAGCCCGTAGGCGACAGCACTCGCGCCCGGCAGGCCGTAACCCTCGAGATGCATGCCAAAGAGGCCGAGCTTCGCGAGCTCGGAGATCATCTCGCGCGGGAGGATTCCCTTCTCGAACCAGTCGCCGACCTCAGGCACGACCTGTTCCTGGACGAACTGGCGGACGGTGTCGCGGATCGCGCGCTCCTCTTCGCTGAGTAGAGCGTCGAGGGCGAGAAAGTCGTGTGGGTCGAGCGTTGGGGGTGGGGCGGCAGACGCCACGGCGAGCCTCCTGGGCGGAAGAGAATGCGGGCAATTAAATTATATAGAAAAACTCGCTATAGCGTTCCAGCGGCCTTCCGATGTCCGTCGAATCCTCACGTCTAGCCCGAAGCAGGTGGAGAGCGGGCCATCGGCTAGCACGTCCTCTGCGCGACCTGCGGCCACGACCTCTCCCTCTCGGAGGAGGAGCGCGTGTGTCGTTGAGGCTGGCAGCTCCTCAAGGTGGTGCGTCGTCAGCACGATGGCCAGCTCGGATTCCTCCACCGCCAACGCGTCGATGGCCGCAAGGAGCGTCTCGCGACCAGGTAGATCGAGTCCCGACCCGGGCTCGTCGAGCAGGAGGAGCCGCGGCCGCCGAACGAGAGCTCGTGCGATGAGTGCGCGCGTGCGCTCGCCGTGCGAGCACTGCCGGAGCGGTCGATCGGAGAGTGGCGCGAGACCGAGGATCCCGACAAGCTCGGCCGCTCGCTGGCGCTCCGCGTCGCTGATGCGCTCCGGGAACCACCCGATCGTCCCTGTCGCCCCTGTCTGCACGACCTCGCCGACCGTGAGTCGTGGCGCGAACCGGCTCGTAAGTCGTGCGTCGACGAAGCCGATCCGTTCCCGAAGCCGCGCGATGTCGGTGTGCCCGAGCGTCTCTCCGAGAATCGTGACGCGCCCAGCGCTCGGAAACTCGACCGCCGCTGCAACCGTCAGTAGGGTGGTCTTCCCGGCCCCGTTCGGGCCGAGGAGCGCCCAGGTCTCGCCCGGCGCTACCTGCCAATCGACCTGGTCGACGATGGGCCGGCGCGACGCCGATGCCTCGTGCCAGCGCCAGATCACCACGCCTGCAAGGTCAAGTGTCGGCTGCATCGCGATGACGCTACCTCCTGCGAACCGGTTCCCCGAGCGCCAGCGAACGCCCTACGGTGACTTTGCAACTGATCGTTGCAAAGTCACCGAGCGACGCGACCACTTGACGTGGAGGCGAGCGGTTCCTACGATATTGACTGACTAGTCAATCGACGACGCGGGAGTACGCATGACGGTGGTCGACTCGGGCGTTAGCAGCGGTGTCGATAGCGGAATTTCCTTTGGCTTGACCTCCGAGCAACGGGAGCTCCGCGCGCTCGCGCGGGAGTTCGCCACGAAGGAGATCCGGCCGCTCGCGGCCGATCACGACGAGCGCCAGGTCCACGCCACCGCTGTGATCGCCAAGGCCCACGAGGTTGGCCTGATGAACCTCCATCTCCCCGAGTCGCTCGGTGGGCTGGGGCTCCCGTGCTTCGACGGCATCCTCGTAGGCGAGGAGCTGAACTGGGGTTGCTCGGGGATCGGGACGTCAATCAGTTCAAATGGTCTCGCTGCAGGACCGATCTTGATCGCGGGAACCGAAGAGCAGAAGCGCACCTGGCTCGGCCCACTCGTCGAGGCGCCCCTGCTGGGGTGCTTCGGCCTTACCGAGCCGGGCGCCGGCTCGGATGTCTCCGGCATCCAGACCACCGCGGTTCGTCGCGGCGAAGAGTACGTCGTCAACGGCTCGAAGATGTTCATTACGAACGCGGGACACGCGTCGTGGATCGTGTGCTTCGTCTCCACCGACCGCTCAAAATCGCATAAGGGGCTCACGGCGCTCGTGATCCCGATGGACGCCGAGGGTGTCACGATCGAGAAGAAGCTCGACAAGATGGGCCAGCGCGCGACCGATACGTCGGCCGTTGCCTTCCAGGACGTCGTCGTGCCGGTTGCGAACCGTCTCGGGGAGGAGGGCGAGGGCTTCAAGATTGCGATGCAAACCCTTGACTTCACTCGACCCGGAACGGCCGTTGGTGCGGTTGGCGTGGCGCAGGCGGCGTTCGAGCTTGCGGTCGACTACGCCAAGGAGCGCATCCAGTTCGGCATGCCGATCGCGATGAACCAGGGAGTTAGCTTCCTCATCTCGGACATGGCGACCGAGATCGAGGCCGCACGTCTGCTCTGTTGGCAGGCGGCCTGGATGATCGACGAGGGATACGGCCGCAAGGCGACAAAGTATTCGTCCTTCGCCAAGAGGTTCTCTGCGGATACCGCGATGAAGGTGACCACCGACGCCGTGCAGGTCTTCGGCGGGTACGGCTACATGAAGGAGTACCCGGTCGAGCGCCTGATGCGAGACGCGAAGCTCTTCCAGATCTACGAGGGAACGTCGCAGATCCAGCGCCTGGTGATCGCGAAGGAGATCTTCCTGCCGAAGGACTGAGGAGCGCGCCACCTGGCCACAGTGGGCGCGTCGTGGCTGCTGCGGCTACGTGCGCCAGTACGCGGTCGTGCGCATGCCCTTGCTACCATCCGCCGGGCTGTGACCGCCGGTGTGCCGACTGTTCGTCGCTCCGAGCGCCGGCACCGTGCCACGCGGTATGCGTTGCGTCGCGTCGGCATTCTGGGAGCTGCTCTTGCCTGCGTTCTCGCCGTGGTCGGCTTCGCGTTCGCCGGTTCGCCACAGCGGCTCGCTGAGGGAACGACCGTCGCGGGTCTCGACATCGGAGGGCTCACGGCCGCCGACGCGCGTCGGCGCCTCGAAGCCGCCTCAGAGCGCGTTGAACGTACGCCCGTGAGGTTCACGGCCGCAGGGCAGTCCTGGTCGGTCGCTGCGAGCCAGCTAGGGGTGCGGGTCGACTGGGCGACCGCGGTACGACTCGCCGCAGCGGAGGGAGAGGGGTTCCGGCCCGTGCGCGGACTCCGGCGACTCCAGGTGAGGCTCTTCGGTGCAGAGGTTGCGCCGAGCGCGTCATCGTTCGCATCCGTCCTCGACTATCAGGTCGAGCTGATCGGCCGAGCGGTCGACCGCAAGCCGCTCGAGGCCTCGATCCAGCGGCGTGGGCTCCAGTTCGTCACCGTTCCGGGTCGGCGAGGCTCGAACCTCGATCGCGAGGCTGCCGCCGAGACCATCGTCCGCTCGCTCGCGTCGCTTGACCGTGGCCTCCCGGTTGCGCTGCCACTCGTGATCAGCGACCCGAAGATCGTCGAGGCGGATCTCACGGACGCACTAGCGAAGGGGCAGATGGCGATCAGTGCTCCTGTGTCGCTTCGCGCCGGGGAGACGCGGCTCACGCTCCCGCGTTGGCAAATCGCGACGCTTCTCCGTCTTCCGGCGAAGGGGGTGACCACCGTGACAGTGGGTGGCAAGGCCGCCGATGCGTGGTTGGCAAAGCTCCAAGAACGCGTCAACCGGGCGCCGACGGACGCGACCTTTGCCGTGCATCCTGGCGGTATCAGCGTCGTGCCCGACCGCCCCGGTCGCGCACTCGGGGTAGCCGCGAGCGTGAAAGCGATCGAGCGCGCCCTCTTCTCTGCAGACGCGCGTGTCGCCGTCCTGCCGCTTGAGGTGGCGGAGGCCGAGCGAACGACGGCCAAGGCCAAGGCCATGGGCATCACCGGTGTCGTTGGCTCGTATACGACGACCTACGGTGGAACGCCGGGACGACTGACGAACGTCCAGCTGGTAGCGGAGCTGATCGACGGCACGTACATCGCCCCTGGTGGCACGTTCTCGTTCAACGAGACGACCGGCGAGCGTAACGCCGAGAAGGGCTTCCAGGAGGCGCCGGTGATCATCAATGGTGAGCTCCAGAACGGGATCGGGGGCGGCGTCTGCCAGGTCTCAACGACGGTCTTCAACGCCGCCTACGAGTCTGGTCTCCCGATCGGGCGCCGCACGAATCATGCCCTCTACATCTCCCACTACCCGCTCGGTCGCGACGCGACGGTCAACTACCCCGATATCGATCTCACGTTCTCGAACGACACCGGCTCGTGGCTCTTGCTCCGCACGTTCGTCAACGCAGGCTCGCTCACGGTGAACCTCTACGGTGCGCCACAGGATCGCCGGGTCGAGAGCCAAGCGGCGGCGCTCTCCATAAGTGGCAAGCCACCGATTGAGCGAACGCCCGATCCGGAGCTGACCAAGGGGCGACGCGTGGTCGACGTCGTCGGCACCCCGCCACGAGAGACAAGCGTGGTTCGTCGCGTGTACAACGCCGATGGCGAGCTTCTGTTCGAGAACAGCTGGCGCTCGTACTACGTGGGCGAGCCAACCAAAGTCAGGGTCGGGACGAAGCCCAAACCGAAGCCGATTGCGGAGGAAGAGCCCGCGGTGACCACCGAGACCGACCCCGCAACGGAAACGCCTCCTGAGACCTCGGTCGGGCCGCCGCCCGAGAGCGGTGGGATCAGCGAGTTGCCGGCGGAACCGACTCGGCCCTGAGCACGTCCTCGACGAACCAGTCCGGGACCCGCACGGGCCGGTGAGTCTCGCGATCGACGGTCGCGTGGTCGGTCGTAGCGGTCGCGACGGTCTCGTCGCCGCGACACACCACGTATGCATAGCCAAAGCGTGCCCCCCGGATCTCCGAGCAGCGTGTCCACACGGTGAGCACGTCGTCGAAGGCCGCCGCGCGCTCGTACTTGACCGCAACGCCGGTTGTGAGCGCCTCGACGCCGCGCTCCTGAATCGAGCGATAGCCACCGGCGTACTTCGCGAGGTACGCAACGCGTGCCTCCTCGAGCCACACCACGAACGACGCGTGGTGGGCGATACCCTGCGCATCTGTCTCGGCGAACCGGACGCGGATGTCGTGTGAGAAGGCGAAGCCGTCCATCGACCGGGAGATATAGCTCGATCGGGCGTGGCGTGTCGTGCGGTCACTCAACTGGATAGGTCGTAGGCGCCGATAGGGTGTTCGGCGGATGGAGGTCCGAAGGAGCGTCAGCGCCATCGTTGTCGAGTCGCTGGTGCGAACCTACCCCGGCGGGCTGCGCGCGGTTGACGGCGTCGACCTCGAGGTAGCGCCCGGTGAGATCTACGGTTTTTTGGGGCCGAACGGCGCCGGGAAGACGACGACCGTACGGATCCTCACCACGTTGCTCCGACCGACCTCGGGTCGTGCGCTCGTTGCGGGACACGATGTCGTAACCGGCGCCGCCGGTGTGAGACGTTCAATCGGTGTTGCGCTTCAGGAAGCTGCGCTGGATCCGCTCATGACCGGTCGCGAGCTGCTCGCGCTGCAGGGCGCGCTCCACGGACTCAAGCGTGGCGAGGCGCAGCTGCGAGGCACCGAGCTCCTGGGGCGCGTCGAACTGGAGGAGGCCGCCGACCGGCGGCTCGCCACCTACTCGGGTGGCATGCGCCGCAGGCTCGACCTTGCGCTTGCGCTCGTCCCTCGACCGGTTGTCCTGTTCCTCGACGAGCCGACCACGGGGCTTGATCCCGCGAGCCGCGCGGCACTGTGGCGTGAGGTGCGGCGCCTGAACGCAGAGGGCACCACCGTGTTCCTGACGACGCAGTACCTCGAGGAGGCCGAGGTGCTCGCGGATCGTGTGGGAATCATCGCGCGCGGGAAGATTGTGGCCGAGGGCACCCCGGACGCGCTCAAGGAGCGGCTTGGCGAACCAAGCATCCATGTCGGCCTGATCGACGAGATGCGGCTCCATCAGGCGCGTGGCCTGCTCGCGTCGTTCGGTGAGGTGCGCGAGAGCTCGAGTGGTGGCCTCGCGGTTCGCACAAGCGCCGGGGCCCGCGCGATCGCGCCGGTCGTGCGCGCGCTCGACGATGCCGGGATCGAGGTAGACACGGTCGAGATGGAGGCACCGACGCTCGACGACGTCTTCCTCGCGGTGACCGGCCACACGACCACGGACACGACCGATGCTGAGGAAGCGTGAGCTCGCTCGCTCACGCTGGCGTCGGTGTTCAGGCCCGCGTCGTCGGCGCTCTAGCGTGGCGGGCACTTGTCAGTCACGCACGCAGGACGCACCTCTTGATCCCGATGTTCATGCTTCCACTCGTGCTGCTCGCCGTTGTCGCGAGTGGGACCTCGGCTGGGCGTGAGCTGCCCGGCTTTCCGACGACGGGGAGCTTCGTTGGCTTCATCATCGCGGGCACGCTCGTCCAGGGAACGCTGATCGGTGGGATGACCTCCGGTATTGCCCTTGCCGGTGACATTCAGGGTGGTTTCTTCGACCGGCTTCTTACCGCCCCCGTGCGTCGCGCAAGCCTGGTTCTTGGGCGCCTCGCGGGTACCGCCGTCCT
>JANNQQ010000358.1:0-5897 GCA_031400835.1 Actinomycetes bacterium
CCGAGCGCGCACGCCTGCTGACCGCCCAGCTCCTCGCATTTTCGGGCCGTCAGACACGGAGCGAGCAGAGCCTCGACCTCCGCACCGAAGTTCGGACGCTGGTCGAGCTCCTCCGAGCCGTGGTTCCCAAGGGCATCACCCTCGAGCTCGAGCTCCCGCCGGGTCCTACCCTCGTCTCCGGCGACCGCGCTCAGCTCCAGCACGTTCTGATGAACGTCATCATCAACGCTGGCGAAGCCTCAACCGCGCCGAGCGCCGTCCGTGTCCGCATCACCGAGCCAACGGCCAGTCGCGTCACGTGCACGGTCACCGACCGTGGCTCGGGGATGAGCCCCGAGGAGCTCGCGCACGTCTTCGACCCGTTCTACAGCTCCAAGGGGTCCGGACGCGGGCTTGGGCTCACGAGCGCGCAGCGCATCGTTCGGATCCACGGCGGGACGCTCGACATGGCCAGCGTGCCCGGTGAGGGCACCACCGTTACCCTACGCCTCCCGCAGGTGGTCGACAGCGCGTCCGCGTCCACTGAGGCGCCAGGGGCGCCGATCGCTGGAGGCATCGCGCTCGTAGTCGACGATGAGCAGCTTGTCCTCGAGCCCGTGGCGCGACTCGTCGAACGACTCGGCTACACGACGATTCGCGCCTCTAGCGGACGCGAGGCTCTGGAGTCCGTCTCGCGGGGGGTTCGGCCATTCGACGTCGCCCTCCTCGACGTGCGGATGCCTGGCCTGTCGGGCTGGGACTGCATCCCGCTCCTGCGAGAGCTCGATCCCGGGCTTCCGATCGTGATGATGAGCGGCTTCGACCCGCACGCCGAGACCGACCGGCTCGAGCTGAACGGCGTTGCCTTCCTCGGCAAGCCCTTCGGGTTTGCCGAGCTCGAAGACGCGATCGCGCGCGTCACCGCGGCGACCGACCGCGCGCCGACGTCGCGAGCCACTGCACGCTGACGCGAGGACCGCACTCGACACGGTGTCGCGCTGACGCTCAGGCCGAGGCCCGAGCGGTAGTACTCAGGCGGCCTTGATCTCCATGATCTTGAACTTGATCACGCCACCGCGCGGAGTGGTTACCTCGACCGTTTCGCCTTTCTTGCGGCCGATGATGGCCTTGCCGACTGGTGACTCGTTCGAGAGCTTCTTCTCAGCGGGGTTTGCTTCGGCAGAACCCACGATGAAGTACTTAAGGGTCTCCTTGGCATCGACATCGCGAAGACGCACGAGCGACCCGACGGAAACGACGCTTGTATCGATGTCGTCGGGTTCGATCACGCGCGCGTGCGCGAGCCGGTCTTCAAGCTGGGCAATCTTGTGCTCAAGCATCGCTTGAGCGTTCTTCGCATCGTCGTACTCGGCGTTCTCGGCGATGTCACCGAATGCGCGCGCAACACGGATCCGGTCGGCGATCGACCGCCGACCTTCGGTGCGGAGCTCTTCGAGCTCTCGCCTGAGGGCATCAAAGCCCTCCGGGGTGAGGATCACATCCTTCAGTGGTGCCTCCGACAGTGGTAAAACGACAGAATTCTGCGCGGACCTTGCGCTTCGCGGACGGCCATGCTAGCGACATCCGCAGACGGTGCGCAAGCGACAACTGGCAAAGTGCGCAACTACCATTTCGCTGTGCTCCCCAACCTCCGCGAACCGTGGTCGATTGGGCCGGTCGAAATTCCGACCCGGCTCGTGCTGGCGCCCATGGCGGGCGTGAGCGTCCAGGCCTTTAGACGCCAGGGTCGACGCTTCGGTGCCGGCCTCGTGTGCTCCGAGATGGTGAGCTGCGCGGGCATCGAGCATCGCAACGAACGGACGCTCGGATATCTCCGGGTCGCAGCCGACGAGCACCCACTCGCGATCCAGCTTTTTGGCTCTAGCCCAGGGGCGATGGCCGAGGCGGCACGCATGGTCGAGGCTGTAGGGGCCGATCTCATCGATCTGAACTTCGGCTGCCCGGTCAAGAAAGTGACGAAGACAGGCGCAGGCGCGACCATGCTTGATGACCACGGTCTCGCATGCCGCATCGTTGAAGCGATCACGGCCGCCACCCCGCTACCCGTCACCGTGAAAATGCGTCGCGGCGTACGAGACGGCTCGCGCGACTGTCTCACGCTAGGCCCAAAGCTCGTCGAGTCGGGCGCAAGCTCACTTACGCTGCATCCGCGCTCGGCCGTGCAGATGTACACGGGAACTGCCGATCACTCGCTCACCGCCGAGCTCGTTGCCAGCGTGAACGTTCCGGTGGTTGCGTCGGGCGACATCACGTCCCGTGCTCGGGCTCAGGCGGTGCTGGCGACCACAGGTGCGACGGCAGTCATGGTTGGCCGCGCGGCGCAGGGCAACCCATGGGCGCTGGCCGAAATCGTCGATGGAATTGATGCCGAGCCCACCCGGGAGGAAATCGTTGCGGAGCTGGTGCTGTTCATGCGCGAAACCGTTCGCGAGCTAGGCGAGCGTCGAGCGGCCGGGTTCCTGAAGAAGTTCTACGGCTGGTACCTCGCCGGAGGACGATTTCCCCGCGTGTTCCGCCAAGAACTCGTACAGCTGCCGACGACCGCCGAGATCGAACTGCGACTCCTCGCATCCACGCCTGGCGCTCTCCCGCTGCTCGAGAACCTTGAAGACGAGATCCCCTCCGCCCACGAGATCACGCTCGAGCTGCCGATCTCGGTGTATGGCGGAGGGTAGAACGCCACAGTTTCGTCGCGAAACCAACACTTTCCGGGGTCGTACTCACTCGATCGAGGGAGGCTAAGCACGTCTTTCTGGGTTAGATGTGACGTGTGGATATAGACACTGCGGTCGCAGGTCGATCGCGCCGGACTGGTGTGCCTCTACGGGCATCAGGTGGGGTGAGCGACCCGCCTCGGGGCACCTACGTTGCCGTGGGCTTCCCCTTGCTCGCCCTGCTGCTGGCATGTGGCTGGGTCGCATACGAGGGAGTCGGGCTTCGCCTCCCGATCATTCCGCTCGTCGGGCTGCTGGTTGCAACCGCTCTTTCCGAGCGAATCCTCATCCAGCTAGGCCCGCGAAGCTGGTACTCGCCATCGACCTCGGTCATCGTCGTCGTCGGGCTCCTCGGAGGGCCACTCCTCGGCATAGCAGCGGGCATCGCAACGAAGAGCGGCGAGCGCGGCCAGGTGTGGCGTCGCCGCTGCGCCGAGGGGGGTCTCGCTTCACTCCAAGGGTTTGCGGCTGGGGTCGTTGGGCTCGTCAGCTGGACAGGAAGCGGCCAGGCGGTCGCGGTGGCCGCGGGCGCAATGGTCGCCGCGGTAGCCGTCAACTCAGCAGGTAGGGCACTGACGATCATCGAGCGACGTTTGAAACCGTTCGGAGCCGTCTGGATGCGCGGCTTCCGGATCGACGTCGGCGATGCGATCATCGCGATCCCGGTCCTTGCCACGCTCATGCTTGTCGCACCGCAGAGTTCGTACCTCGCAGTGGCAGTGGTCGGATCGATTCTGACGGCGCTCACCTTCGCGCACCGACTCAGCAAGTCGGCAGTCGCGGCGCTCGAGGCCGAACAGGTCAACGCTCGACGCGACCCATTGACCGGCGCGCCAAACCGACGCGCGTTTGAGGAGCTCCTCGCAACCGAGCACGCCCGGGTGCTGCGCGGAGATCAGGCGGCAGGACTCTTTGTGGTCGACATCGATAGGTTCAAGTCGATCAACGACCGCTACGGGCACGCAGTTGGCGACCAGGTCCTCATCGCCTGTGTGACCCGCCTCAGTGAGGGGCTTCGCGCCGTTGATACGGTCGCCCGCTGGGGTGGCGAGGAGATCACCATCCTTGCACCGGGCATCAAGACCGAGCACGACCTCGCCCAGTTCGGAGAGCGGATTCGGTCACTCGTCGGCGACCTCCCGCTCATCGCGCAACGCACAGCGTTGCCTGTCACGGTCTCGGTTGGGGGCACGCTCCTCGACGGGACACAGTCTGCAACTGCGGCGATCCGTCACGCCGATCAGGCGATGTACGACGCGAAGCGGCGAAGGGATACGTCGGTCACGGTGATGCCGCCGGCCACCTCCGCGCGCCTCGAAGCTGTCCGGTAGCCCGGCGCCTACCCGCGCTCGTCGCCCGTAAACGCGGTTGCAAGTCCGAGTCCGATGTAGACCGTTCCTGAGACGCGTCGCTGGATGCGGAGGAACCGCGCGCTTCCCCGGAGCATCCCAGCAGCCGCGCCCGCGGCAATCGCCCACACCGCGTCGCTGGCGAGCGCCAGAACCACGAACACAAGACCGAGAGTCGCGAGCTGTAGTCGCACCGGACCAGCCGGATCGATGAACTGGGGAAGGAACGCGAGGAAAAAGATCGCTGTCTTCGGATTGAGGACATTGACCACGACACCACGACGGTAGAGCCGCGTATTCCCCTGCACCGTCGCATGGCCCCCGACCCGATCTCCGCCACGATTCAACAAGGTCGAGATCCCAAGCCAGATGAGATACACGGCACCGACGACCTTCACGACGGTGAACGCCTCGGCCGACGCAACGAGCACGGCCGACAGGCCGAGGATTGCGAAGCCGACATGAACAAGTGCGCCAGTGGCGACGCCAAGCGCCGACACAAGGCCGGCCGAGCGGCCACCGCCGATGCTCTGTGCGACGATGTACAGGACGGCAGGCCCTGGGATCACGATCAGAGCGAGAGCGGCCAGGGCGAACAACAGAAGCGTGGAAGGGTCTATCACGCGTTCAACTCCCAGACCAGCCGCAGCCCTTCGAGGGTGAGGTGCGGATCGACGGTGCCGATCGTCGTTGCGTGAGGGGCGATGAGCGACGCCAGGCCGCCGGTAGCCACCACTGGTGCGTCGGGCGCGTCCAGCTCTCCCCTGATCGCGGTGACGATGCCGTCAACCTGGCCGGCAAACCCGTAGACAACTCCGGACTGGAGACCGGCGATGGTCGTCTTGCCGATCACGCTGGGAGGCTCGATGTAGTCGACCCGGACAAGGCGTGCCGCCCGCGCAAAGAGCGCGTCCATCGATGTCTCGATTCCGGGCGCCAGGACACCACCGACGTACTCCCCTTGCGGCGAGACGACATCGAAGTTGGTGGACGTGCCGAAGTCGACGACTATCACAGGCGCCCCGTAACGCGCTTTGGCGGCGACCGAGTTGACGATGCGATCAGGCCCGACCTCGCGCGGGTCGTCGTAACGGATCGGGATCCCGGTCTTCACGCCTGGGCCGACGATGAGGACAGACGCATGCGCTGTGCGCTCCGCAACCCTCTCCCACTCGCGGACGAGGGCCGGAACCGTCGAGGACAGGCAGATCCCGTCGACCGCGTCAACATCGAGCAATCCCGTTAGCAGCACACCAAGTTCGTCGCCGGTGCGGCTACGGTCGGTGGCAATGCGCCACTCGTCGGCGAGCGTCTCAGCGTCGAAGAGACCGATAACGGTCTGGGTGTTCCCCACATCGACGCACAGGAGCATCTGTCGTCGCTAGGGGCGTTCGTCTTCGTCGGTCGCGAGCGTCCCACCGATCCGCTCGGCAAGCGCCTCGGCGGTCAGCCGCGGCTCGTCGCCCTCGAGCCGGAGCTCCTCAACCGTCACGTCACCTGAGGTGTAGACCTCGGTGCGCGGGATGATCCGGGTGGGCCTGTTCTTGTCCCAGACCCACACGTCCTCCATCTGGAGGTGGTGGTGCGGATAGCTCGGGCGCGAATCGACCTTGAGCTCGAGCTTGTTGCAGAGGTACGTGGCGTCCTGCGTGAGGACGCAGTAGCGGAACATCGAGAAGACCGCGGTGAACTCGCGCCTCAGCGAGAGCTCCAGCTCGGCCTCGAACTCGTCCAACTCGTCGAGGTGACTCATGGCTCGGAGTGTATCCCTGCGAGCAGTTCGTCCACTGTGCCGTGACCCGGCACGATGAGGCCCGGTGCGATCTCGACGAGC
>JANNQQ010000359.1:0-2869 GCA_031400835.1 Actinomycetes bacterium
CGCCGTCCTCACGGTCATTCAGGCGACCTTCTTCTTGTCGGTCTCATTCGTCTTTGGTGGACGGTATGACGGAGGGGTCGTTGGAGTGCTGTTCACGATCCTGCTGGCAGCCCTGACTGCGATTGGAACGGGCGGCGTCGCGGCTGCGATCGCACTACGCACGGGCTCGTTGTCGTTGCTCCAGAGCCTCTTTCCCCTCGTCTTTGTCCTGCTGTTTACGGCGCCCGCGTTCTTCCCGCGTAGTCTCCTGCACCCGGTGCTGCAGTCGATCTCGGTGTACAACCCGCTCGCGTACATCATCGAAGGTATGCGCGCAGCGCTCCACGCTGACCCGAGCCTTGGCTCGCAATGGCATGGCGCCCTTGCTGCGATGGGGCTCGCGCTCGGCGCCACAGCTCTCGCGGTGGCGGCGATCTACCGTCGGGCCGCGACGCAATGACCTCGCTCGCGACAGCCACCGGTATCGGCTTTGCGATGTGCCGACGCTCGTTGCTCGAGGTCGTGCGCGTGCGCGGGGCGTTGTTTCCAACCCTGTTGGCACCCGCGATCTTCATGCTTGGCACCGTCGGGCAGTTCGGTCGGCTGGTCGATCTCGACGCCTTTCCCACGACGTCGTACCTGGCTTGGATCGTGCCGCTCTCGTGTCTCCAGGGCGCCGGGTTTGCCGGCGGCGCGGCGGGCGCGAACCTCGCGCGCGACATCGAGCAGGGCTGGTTCGACCGGATGCTGACGTCGCCGGTGCCTCGTCCTGTGCTGCTGCTGGGGCCGATGCTTGGCGCGATGCTGCGCGCGCTACTCCCAACCACGATGATCCTGGTGCTCGGAATCGCGCTTGGATCGGGCCTTCCTGGCGGCTTTCCCGGGGTCGTGCTGCTCTTCGTTGCTGCCGCCTGGTTCTGTATCTGTGCTTCGCTCTGGGGCTCGTTGCTGGCTCTGCGCGCCCGCACACAGCAAATCGGACCGTTGATCCAGAACGGTGTCTTCCTCATGGTCTTCCTCTCCACGGCCTACACGCCGCAGGTGCTGCTCGACGGCTGGCTCGGAGCACTCGCCCGGTTCAACCCTGTCACCCAGGTTCTCGAGATGGCTCGGCAGTCGACCGTCGAAGGCATCGCCCCAAGCTGGGGGCACACGTGGCCGGGTCTGCTCGCGCTTACCGGTATGACGGTCGTGCTGGGTGGACTCGCGCTGCGCGAGCTCCGCCGTCTCGGGCGGTAGCCCGGACCGCGACCTGATATCACTTCGGGCATGACTACAAAGCAGACCACCGAGCGGGACGTCATAGGTCGCCTCGCCGCGCGTGGGGACGAGACACTTCAGCGGCTGAGTGGGCTGCCTGGCAGTGCCCGTGCGCTCAAGGCGTTCAACGATCTCCGGACGCGCGTCGATGAGCTTGGCAAGCGGGTGCGCGGCGTCGAGGAGCTAGAGGCACGGATTGCGAAGCTCGAGAAGGAAGTCGGCACGCTCAAGCGCGCCCGCAAGACGCCCGCCTCTTAGGTGGCTGCCGGGACGCGCAGGCGAAGCGCGTTCGGGACGATCTCGAAGCTGATGGGCGTCGTTCCGGGCTGCTCGCCATCAAGCTGAATCGGCATCGGCGCGTCGGTTTCGATCGTCACTGACTTCCCGTGGAGCAACTCGGCCTTCGGATGGGGCAGGTGCGTGCCGCGGTAGAGCTTCGGCATCGTCCGCACAAGGTCGGCCTTGGTGATGTCGCCGAGGGTGAGGACGTCGAGGATGCCGTCGTCAGGCTCGGAGTCGGGGAACATCTTCATCCCGCCGCCGAGATATTTCGCATTCGCGACGAGCACCTCGAGCATGCGTCCTTCGCGCGTCTCGGCATCCACGGTGAGTCGAACGTCCGACGGCTTCCAGCGCGCGAACACCGCCAGGGTCGCGAGGAGATACGACGCCTTTCCGCCGAGCACCTTCGTGGTCTCGTTGGCGCGCTGCGCGACGGCGCCGCCGATGCCGGCGCTCGCAACGTTGGCGAAGTAGCAGCTGCCGTCGCTCCCGTCCCAGGCGCGATAGGCGACCTTGCCTGCGTCGATCACGCGAACGTCGCCTTCAAGCGCCACACGGGCCGCGTCTTCGATCTTCCGTGGGATGCCGAACGTTCGGCTGAAGTCCCATCCTGTGCCGCGCGGCACGAGCGCGATCTCGGGCTGCGTTGGGAGTCCGACAAGACCGTTGACGACCTCGTTCACCGACCCGTCTCCGCCCACGACAACGAGCAACGTTGCCCCGCCAAGCGCGGCCTCGCGCGCAAGCTCGCCAAGCTGCCCGGCCCTCTCGCTGAAGAGCGTGTCGCCGTGAAGCCCGACCGCGTCAGCCCGCCTCGCAAGCTCGGGCCAGCGCTTCCCGGTCGTCCCGTTCGCCGAGGCCGGGTTGACCAGAAAGACGCACTTCTCAGGTCCCGCCCTAGAGATGCGAGATGGTTCGGGGTCGCTCACGGCCGAATCCTGCCTGCTTTCGGGGGCCGGTGGTCGATACGAGCCGCCGGTCGTCTACGCGACGCTGGATCCGCCAAAGAGGACGCATGTCACTCACGGTTTCCCTCATTGAATTTCTGGGTCGGCCCGGGGAATTTTCTTTCCTGACAACGGACGTCTCGCGCGTGTGGCGGCGGTCAAGACGACGTCAACCGTGACGCCGACTGCCTCTACGCCGCCACCCCACCTGACGGATAGGTGATTCGCCTCAGGCGAAAGCACCCGAGCGTTAGCTCGTCACGGTGTGCAGAGCCAGCTCGGTCATCTCGTCGACGGCTTTGCGCATCTCCTCGTCGGAGATGCGAATGAACGCGCCGTCGACGACGATGTCGCTGACGAGGAGCATGCAACCCGCCTGGATCTTGCGCAGTGCACCGAGC
>JANNQQ010000360.1:0-3973 GCA_031400835.1 Actinomycetes bacterium
GGCGATCCGCGGCTGCCGCTCGAGTTGGCCCTCGTGAAGGTGACGCGGCCGCATGCCGATCTGTCGCGCGAGTCGCTGGCGCACAGGGTCGAGGTGCTTGAGACACGACTCCATCCCGGAGTCGCGTTGGCGCCGCCGCCCGCTGCTGCGACCCCCTCGCCCGCACCGACGCCCGCGCTGCACCTGGCGCCGCCCGTCGCCGACGAGACCGCGGAGCCAACAACAGGGCCGACACTCGTTGTCGCCGAACCGGCCGACCTCTCGCTCGAGCAGCTCAGTGAGGCCTGGTCGCGGAGCGTCATACCTGCGCTTCGAGAACGCTCGATCCCTCTCGCGACACTGCTCGAAGGAGCCACGGTGGTGAGTCTCGAGTCGAACGGCATCACGCTCGCCTTTTCCCCTGCATCGGGATTTCATCGCGCCCAGGTGGACGACCAGAAGAACCTTCAGCTGATCCGTGACGCGCTCTTCGAGGTGACCGGGCAGCGTCTCACCGTCACAACGGTAGAGCGAGACGCACAGCACGATGACGGCCAGCCGGAGCGGCCGCCGAGCGAGGATGACGTCATCTCGCTCCTCAAGGACACGCTCAACGCAACCGAAGTGGAGGAACCCGCGTGAAGCTCGACATGAACGCGTTGATGAAGCAGGCGCAGCAGATGCAAGAGCAGATGGCGAAGGCGCAGGATGAGGCGCAGAACGAGATCGCCGAGGCATCGGCCGGTGGTGGCATGGTCACGGCACGGGCGAACGGGACGGGTCAGCTGCTGTCGATCTCGATCGATCCGCGCGCCGTCGACCCGGACGATGTCGAGATGCTCGCGGACCTCGTGCTCGCCGCAGCGAACGAAGCGATCAGAAGCGCCCAGCAAGCGGTCGAGGCGAAGTTGCGCAGCCAGATGCCTGATCTTGGCGCGCTCGGGTTGCCCGGGCTCTAGGTCCGCCAGTCTGGACTGGACTACGCAGTTCTTGCCGCAAGCCGCCTGGCGGCCCGCGCGTCGAGCAATCGGTCACGCAGCTCGATGGCCTTTGCCGCAAGCGGACGCGGTGAGGGCAGACGGAGCTGGAGCATCACGATGGCACCGACGACAACGGCTGCACCACTGAGCTGAAGACCCGTGAGCCGATCACCAAGCACAACCGCTGCGAGCGTCAACCCGAACGGCACTTCAACCGTCACGAGGAGCGATGCTGTGCCAGGGCCAACGAGCCGGATTCCAGCGAGGAATGCTGTGAGCGCGAAGACACTTCCAAGGAAGGCTCCGGCCACCACTACGGTCACGCCGGTCGGGCCGCCGAGGGTGGTCAGGTCGCCCTTGACCCCACCCATGACCATGAAGGCAATCGCCGCGCCTGCGGTCAGAACGGCCGAGTAGGCAATCGGATCGACGTCGCGCAGCAGGCGGTCGGAGGCGAGGATGTAGACGGCGTAGACGCCGGCCGACGCAACCGCGAAGGCCACTCCGAGCGCGTCGGGGCTCACGGCTCCGCCACCAACAAGCGCGATGCCGCCCAGGATGGTGACGAGCGCGGCCACGCGCTTTGCGTTCAGCCGCTCGCGACCGGTGAACGCAGCGACGCCCACCACGACAGCCAGGTGTCCGTAGTGCAGAAGCGTGGCGAAGGGCGCCGACGTCCGCTCAAGCGCGGAGTAGAAGAGAAACGAGTCGGCGGTGTACAGGACGAGGCCTAGACCGAAGGCCGACATAGCAACGCGAAGTGGAAGGGCAAACAGCGCTTGACGCGCGATCAATGCCAGAACGATCGCCGCGATCAGATAGCGCCATCCGAGCATCGGGACAATCGCGGCACCGTGGTCGATTGCAATCGTGCCGAGGATCGGTTGGATAGCGAAGGCGACGCCAGCCGCGAGGCAGAGACCGACGCCGAGGCGCGAGATACGAGGTGTTCCGAGCACGCCCTGAATAGAACCGCGCACAATTAGTAGCCGTACTCTCCATGTACTCTAAGATTCATAGGTAAAACCTATGAATCTTCAACAGCTCCGATACTTTCTTGCCGCGGCCGAGCACGGCTCGTTCACCGCGGCCGCGCGCTCGCTGTACATGGCGCAGCCGTCGCTCTCCGAGCAGGTACGCCTGCTCGAAGCAGAGCTCGGCGTCGAACTGTTTGCCCGGGTCGGTCGCGGGATCGTGCTCACGGGCGCAGGCCGGACGTTCCGCCCGGAGGCCGAGCGCGTGCTCGCGGCGGTCGACCACGCCCGCGACACTGTTCTCGACGTCCGTGAGCTCCGCGGTGGGACGATCAGCTTCGGAATGTTCGGAACAGCCTCGGCATATCTTGTCGCAGGTCTCGCGGCCGAGTTCCGTCGCCGCTACCCGGACGTCCGTCTACGACTCGTCGGTCAGAACTCGTCCCTCGTCGCCGACAGTGTCCGCGCCGGAAGGCTTGAGGCGGCCCTTGTCGTGCTGCCGATCGACGACGATGGGCTCGATGTGCGTCCAGTGCATCGCGAGGAACTCGTTATCGTGAGCCGCGATGCGACGCACGTAGCGGAGCCCATGACGATGGCGCGACTCGCCGAGCTCCCTCTCATCCTCTACGACGCCGAGTACGGATGGGTCGACCCGACCCGTCGCCAGCTTGCCGAACGCGCACAGGAGGCCGGCGTGACCCTTCGCCCCGTGATTGAGGTCGAGGACATGGAGGCTGCGCTTCAGCTTGTGCAACGCGGCTTTGGTGACACGGTGATCGCGCGCGCGGCGCTGCGGGGCCGTCGCGGTGTGCGGTCGCACCACGTCGCGCCTTTCGCCGAACCGATGTGGGAACGCTTTGCGTTCATCGGCCGCCATGACGCTCCGGTTTCACCTGGCACGCGCGTCGTCGTGGAGATGGTGGAGCGCCGGCTAGAGTCATTCGCCGAGATCACCCTCTACGGAACCTCCTCCACGTCCGATGTGGCCGGGTAGGTTGCCCACGTGCGAAGAGCCGTTGACACGATGAGCAGCGTGCCGTCTGGTCGCGCTGGTCGGCACGCTGCTTCGTCCTCAGTCGCCCCGATACGTCCCGTATCGAAGCTCCCTGCGTCCTCGCATCGCACTCGACCATCGCATACAGCCAGCGCGTGGTCATCGTGACAACGACTCTGAGCCCAGCGATCGAGAACCTCATCGCACAGCTGACCCGGCTCCCGGGGATCGGTACCCGTACTGCGCAGCGCCTCACCTTCCACGTGCTGGCCGTGCCCGGCGAGGAAGCGAATGCGCTCGCGGACGCGATCTCGGAGGTCAAGGCGCGCGTGCGCGCATGCACGACATGCGGCAACTTGACCGAAGAGGAACAGTGCGTGATCTGTCTCGACACGCGTCGCGACCGAAGGGTGCTGTGCGTCGTCGAGCAGCCTGTCGACGTGATGTCTCTCGAGCGCACACACGAGTTCCGCGGGCTCTACCACGTGCTCGGCGGAGCGCTATCGCCGCTGGATGGCGTCGACCCCGGTGACCTCCGTATCCAGAGCCTGCTCGACCGGGTCGCGGAGGGCGAGATCATGGAGGTGGTGCTCGCGACGAATCCGAACATGACAGGCGAGGCGACCGCGTCGTACCTGGCCGACCGTCTCCGTGATCACGTGACCGTGACGCGACTCGCGAGTGGGCTCCCGGTGGGCGGTGATCTCGAGTACGCCGATGAGGTCACGCTCGGCCGCGCCTTGTCCGGGCGACGTCCGGCCTAACCCGCCGAACGCAAGTCGACTCCAGCTACCGTCAGCGGAGGGCTGTGACGGAGGATCAACGGGCGACATTGGTGCACGTGAACGCACAGGAAGGCGGAGCAGCGATGAGAATGGATCGGAGATGCAGGAGAGCGTGAACGTTCAAGCAACACTCGACGGCGCGGCCTGATGGCCGTGCCTCGGATTGGGGTCGTTGGCGCGACTGGCGCGGTCGGAACGATCACCCTTGAGCTGCTCGCGCAGCGCGGGTACGACAACGTGCGGGCCTTCGCCTCTGCC
>JANNQQ010000361.1:0-1699 GCA_031400835.1 Actinomycetes bacterium
GCGACGATCGTCGAGCTCGTGCGGTTGTGGGGCGAGCGTAAGACAGTCGGCGCGTAGCTCGCGGTTCAGACGTTTTGACGAGGGGACGCTGGCGCAGACGAGCGTTCCCGAATGATTGCGCGTGCACGGCGGGGTGTCGCCGGGTTGCGTTGGCTGGGATGACCGCCGGGATCTGTGGTGATATCTGCGCTCGAAACCGTCGAGGCGAGCTACGGCAATCAGTTGCTGGTGACGAAGGTTGCCGAGATTCGGGTGTCGACGCTGATCACGAGCGGTCGAGCGACGAGGGGGCCGATCCACGCCGGTACGGGAACGCCGAGGCCGACCAAGAACTTCTTCCGTATCCGAGCTGTGACACCGTCGGTGGAAACCAGGTCGGCAATCGAGATCCCCTGTTGGGTCTCTGTGACGAAGCCGTCTGCGGCCGCGAACGACGGCCTGCAGGGACGCGGTCGGTTGATCGCGTTCTTGAGGGTTTCGGGTAGCGGGTTGCTCCACTGCGGGCTGACCCCCAATGCAAGGGTGCCGTCTGCAGGGATCGAAGGCCACAAGACGGCGTAGTCGACATGGTTGATCCTCCCTGAGACCGATTTGGAGGTGTCCGCGCTTCCGGCCTTGAGGCCGTGGCTGACCCGTGAGCAGCTAGCGGTTCCGTTTCCGTATAGGTGCCAGCGGCGGGCGTTGCGGGGCCAACCGCGCGGTGGAAGCCGGAACTCGGACTCCGCTCGTGTCGAGCGGATCGAGATGCGTGCCGACCCCGTTTCGCAGGGGTAATCGCCCTGGTAGGCGGTGCCACCCGAACATGTTGACCAGCGGATAACCGTCGTCGTCTCCATCCGAGCGGGGCGAACGCAACGTACGACACCTTCCACGTACGTCAATCGTGGCCTAGAGGCTTGCTTGATCCGCACGCAGGCCGCAAGGTCGTTGGTGACGGTTGTGGTCGCGTGATCGCCGGAGCGCGCCCTGTCCGCTGAAGCAGCACCAGACTGCACGAGCACCACGGTGGCGACGGCGACGAACGGAAACACGAACAGACCGCGCACCACAAGACTATGACACAGAATCGTCGGGTGACATTGCCAAACACTGGTCCACGAGAGGGTGCTTAACCGGTAGGAAGTAGTTCGGAGTCGTGCGCGGCGAAAACCGCTGGGATATCCGCGCCCGGCGTGTGAACTGCCTCGATGAGCCGCGCGAGCCTAGCGCTCATGACGAGGACGTAGCGGGCCTCGACGTTGCCCGCGTTCCAGTAGGTGTGAGGCGTTCCACGCGGGGCCACCACGGCAGAGCCTGCGGCCGCGATGACGACTTCCCTGCCGAGACGGAATCCGAGTTCTCCATCGAGCACGTACCACGCTTCATCGTCCGAATGGTGGACGTGGAGGGGGGCGATCCAATGGTCACCGATCTCGGCGGTCCACTCCACCAACACGAGGTCACCGCTCGCCACACCGTCAGCTCGAGCTGCAAGCTTCTCGACCCGGATCACTCCCACCAGTATGGAGACGCGTCGACCAGCGCATCGCCGGCGACGACCGCACGCGACCAGGGGCGGCTACGCGGGAGGTTCGTGCTCGTGCACTTCGCAGCCGAGCCAGCCGTGACCGAAGTCGCGCATCGCCTCGATGATCGGGCGGAGCGCTGCGCCCTTCTCGGTGAGCTCGTACTCGACTCTCGGTGGTGACTCGGCGTAGCT
>JANNQQ010000362.1:0-4413 GCA_031400835.1 Actinomycetes bacterium
CGACGCTCGGCGAGTTCCGTCGGCGCCCCTCTTCGCGGCGACGAATCACCCAGCTTGCCGATTCACGAAGCGACGGATGACACCGCACCCAAGGAACGTTTGGCGGTCTAGCGGGCGGCGCAGGGAACGGGTTCGAAGCAAACGTCTTTTCGTGAGCGATGGTCGACAGGCATACAATCGATCGCAAGGCTTGTCGCGTTGGCAAACCATCGATTCGGAGGAACTCCCGCATGCAGCGATGGAACCTGGCAGCACCGAACGAGAGCGAAAGGACAGGTCCTCGGGTCCTGTTCTCCAACTCCGAGGCGCGGGGCGTCGTGATCGATCTCGCGCCGGACGAGGAGATGGGCGACCATCGCGTACGCGAACGGGCAATCGTGCACGTGCTCGACGGAAGCCTGACCTGCACAAGTGGAGACGAGACCGCGACCTGCGCCAAGGGAACGCTCGTCCTGTTCGAGCCCAGCGAGACCCACTCGCTTCGCGCACTCGAGTCGACGCGCCTACTCCTCGTGCTCGCTCCCTGGCCAGCGCCCGAGCACTACGGCCTTGGTGAAAACGAGGACCCGCATGAGCTGCCGGCACACGCGACGCAGCTACCGCGTGACGACAACGGCGTCTAGCCGGGCACGGTCTCGGCATCGTCGAACGCTGCTCGCACGAGCGGAAGAACGACGTCCATGACCTCGCCTTGATCCTCGGGTGACAGAACATCGAAGGTCGATAGCGGCCCCCACGGGAGCATCTGCAGCTCGAAGCGCTCACGCAGCTCAGGCGGAAGCAACGCGAGAGAAGCGTCGAGGACCTCGTGGGCCCGCCGGCTGTAGTGATCCTGTTGCGGTTCTTTTCCGTAGAGAAATGCGATTCGCGTGTGGTCGAGTTGCGCGAACGCGGCGACGACCTGCGCGGCGGGTTTCCTCGGGCGCAACGCACGCCTGACCGGGCCTGCGACCCGGCCGAAAGCTGCCGATGAGCGAAGGGAGGAGAGAAAGGCGCGACCACCGACCTGCCGACCGACACGAGAAAGCCCGCCGTGAACGAGGACAGGCGGCGCGAGACACACCGCGCCGACACACGACGGCTCCGAGACCAGGCTCATGGCGACGCGACTGCCGTAGCACGTGCCCACGGCTGCGAAGTGGTCGACACCAAGCGCGTCCATCGCCACAACGAGAACGGCGCGCGCCTGGGACGCGGCCGCCTCGACGTCGGAAAGCATCCATTCCGGGACGAGACCCGGGCTGTCGCCAACCCCCGCGTAGTCGAGCCGCACCGACGCGAGCCCATGCTCTACCACGCGTTGCGAGAGATGCATGCACATGGTCGAACCGATCGAAGGGTGACGCCCGGTTCCGGCCAAGGAGATCACGATCCCCCTGGGCTCGCTGTCCGGAACCGTCACCATCGCCGCGATGTGACCGCTCTCAGCAGGGACGAAGACGGGAAACTGTTTCACACCATGACCTCAAACGACTCGTCGCCGAGCGCGTCGACGGCCCAGGCGGTCGTGACGGCTGTGATCCTCCGGTCGAGATCCAGCCGCGTGTCAATCCGAACAGAGCCAGCGTTTCGGTAGTAGTACTCACCAAAGGGGGCGGGAAGCTCGTCCTGCAGCATCTCGAACGTGACGTCTCCACCTAGCGCACCGAGCTGGGCATGGAGCTTCTCGAGGCCGGTCGGCGCCGCTCCCGACGGCGAGATCCCAATCAACATCGAGCGTCCGCGAAACGTGCCGACGTCTCGTGCCAGATCGATCCCCGAGATCCTGTCGTACTCGGACTGCGAGAGCCCAAGGCCGCGGATCGACGTCCGTCCGTCTGCAGCGAGCTCGGCAAGCGGGTGCCAACCCGACGGTGACTCGCCTCCCGCGGGAATGTCATCCTCCCCCGTTGGATCTGCAGAGCTCATCAGCTCGGCAACCGCCTGACGACGGATTGTCTCGCGGATGTACCGCTTTCCGCGACTCACGGGCTCGATGAGCACGAGCCCCGGCGCGCTGAGTCGCTCGGCGGTCAGGGCAGCCACCGTGCCGCCGAAGAGCGCCCCCAACAGACCCACAGCTTGCACGCCATGTTCCTCGGAGAGGACCTCCACCGCATCGTTCACGTCCGCGATCCGGGCGGACACGTCGATCTCCCCGATCGCACCCCGGACAGGGTGGAGATCCGGACGAATCCGAAGCGTGGGGAAGCCTGCGGCTGCGAGCCCTCGCGCCAAAAGCGTTTCGAGGCGACGGAGATTCCCGTGCTCGGGACCGACCGACGGTGCAATGACCCATCCAAGCGCTCGGCGCCGTCCAAGCGGTGCCGTGAGCAGCGCGAGCGAGCGACCGGGACCAAGACGAGATTCGAGGTACTCCTCGGAGACTCCGGCATCGAGATCCTCGCAACGGCGTAGCGTTCTCAGGCGCTGAGAATCGATCGTTATGGCTGCCCCCATGCTCGACCGGAATGCTCCGGCTGGTCACCGTCCACCACCGGGGCGTCGGTATTGTCCTGGTCTCCAACCAAAGCTATAAAGCGACTTGGCTGAGTCGTCAAGCCAGAACAGCGCCGCGACGAGCCGAGGCCATGGTTCGCAAAACACTCTTAACATGGATTTCGAGCTCACAGAGGAACAACGCGCGCTGCGAACGTCGGTCGCCGACTTCGCGCGGCGCGAACTCAACGACGACGTCGTTGAGCGCGACAAGACGGCGGTGTTCTCGCGCGAGGCGTGGGCGAAATGTGCCGATCTCGGGCTTCTTGGGCTCCCGGTGCCCAAGGAGTACGGGGGTGCAGGCGCCGATGCGGTAACGACGATGGTCGCACTCGAGGCGCTCGGCTATGCGTGTACCGACAATGGTCTCGTGTTTTCGTTGAACGCGCAGATGTGGGCGTGCGAAACCCCGATCGTCCGGTTTGGTACCGAAGAGCAGAAGCGCCGCTATCTCCCGGGTCTCTGCGACGGATCGCTCCTGGCGGCCCACGGCATGAGCGAGCCTGGCTCAGGCTCCGACGCATTCGCGCTCGCAACCACCGCCGAGAAGACCGACGGCGGCTACATCTTGAACGGCACGAAGACGTTCGTCACCAATGCACCCGAGGCCGACCTTCACCTCGTCTTCGCCACGATCGACCGGTCGCTCGGCTTCGCGGGAATCACCGCCATTCTCATAGAGAAGGGGACGCCGGGCCTCTCCGTAGGGAATCCCCTCTCGAAGATGGGTCTCCGTACGTCACCCATGAGCGAGGTCGTCATGGAGGGCTGCGAGGTCCCCGACTCGGCGGTGCTCGGAGAGCCCGGCGGCGGCATGGTCGTCTTCAATGCGTCGATGCTGTGGGAGCGGAGCTGCATCCTCGCGAGCACGGTCGGCTCTATGGAGCGTCAGCTTGAGCAGTCCACGGCCTACGCCCAGGAGCGAAAGCAGTTTGGCACCCCAATTGGGAGCTTCCAGGCGGTGTCGCATCTGCTCGTAGACATGAAGATTCGGCTCGAGACCGCGCGCCTCCTCCTGTACCGACTCGGGTGGCTCCTCGACTCCGGTCAACCGGCGACGCTCGACTCGGCTCTCGTGAAGCTGTACCTGAGCGACAGCTACGTCCAGTCGAGTCTCGATGCATTGCAGGTGCACGGAGGCTACGGCTACATGACGGAGTACGAGCTCGAACGCGAGGTACGCGACGCAATCGGCAGCCGCCTCTACTCGGGAACGTCCGAGATCCAGTACAACATCGCAGCGCGAAGCATGGGACTGTGAGCGAGACGCTCGTCCACAACCTGCTCGAGGTATCGGCTACACGCTTCCCCACCCGGCCCGCGGTAGTCGACGGCGACCGATGCCTGACGTACGCGGAGCTCGATGCCACAGCAAACCGGCTTGCGCGCCTCCTGGGAGCGAACGGCGTCGGCCACGGGGATCGAGTCGGGCTCTACCTCGAGAAGTCTCTCGAGGCGCTCATCGGCATCTACGGCATCCTCAAGGCGGGCGCCGTGTACGTTCCGTTAGATCCGGGGGCGCCGCCGCCCCGCCTTGGCTCGATTGCGGGTGACGCAGGCGTCCGCTGCCTGATCACGAGCAAGCAGAAGCATCGTCAATGGGCAGCGCTGGTGGACGAGGGCGCTCGCATCGAGACATTCGTCGTCCTCGACGCGGTCGACGGAGATGTCAGCGTCCCAGAAGGAGCTCAGGTCGTGACGTCCTCGGCTCTCGAGGAACAGGCGCCCGACCCCCCGTCGGACATCCCCCATTCGAGCTCAGACCTGGCGTACGTCCTCTACACGTCCGGATCGACGGGCGTGCCCAAGGGTGTCATGCTCTCCCACCGGAACGCGTTGGCGTTCGTCGACTGGGCGACCGCCGAGTTCGACATCACCGAGGAAGACCGCCTCTCGAGCCACGCGCCGTTTCATTTCGATCTCTCGGTCTTCGAC
>JANNQQ010000363.1:0-6000 GCA_031400835.1 Actinomycetes bacterium
GCGAGCGTCCCGTCGAGCTTCGCGACCTCCTCGCGGAGCGTAAGGCTCGACGTCCCGATCCGGACGAGGTGAACGCGAACAATCACGGCCTTGTCCGCTAGGACGAGTTCGTGCCGGAAGTCGATGGCAACGCGCGCAAGCACGTAGTCCCACGCTGACCCGTCGGCTTGAAGAGCCGCTTCGAGCCACTCGTCGCGACACTCCTCGAAGTAGGTCGCATAGACGGCGTTATTGACGTGCGCGTAGGCGTCACAGTCGCGCCAACGAATTTCGATGTGTTTCTCATGCACCATGGCCTGCACCCTAGAGGCTTGGCAAATTCTGCCTCGGGCAGAAGTGCCACCGTCTGACCGCCCGGTCAGGCAGGATTCCCGGCCGATGTCGGATCTCCGCTCGCTCCTTCACCCCCGCTCGCTCGTGATCGTTGGCGCCTCGCCGCGCAACGAAGACGCCGTCCTCACCGCGCGCGAGGGGACGATCCCCGTGTGGGGGGTCAACCCGAACCGTGCCGAGGTGCTCGGGATGCCGTGCTTCGCGTCCGTCGACGCGCTGCCTGAGGTGCCCGAGGCAGCGATGCTGCTGGTCAACCACGAGCGCGTCGAGGCAGCGCTGGAGCAATGCCTTGCCGCCGGGATCCGTGCGTTCGTGGTTCCCGGGATCGGGGCCGAAGCAGGCGCGGCGGGCCAGGCAGTGATTGCGAGAGTTGCTGCGCGCGCACGCGCCGCCGGCGCACTCATGGTCGGCCCCAACTGCATGGGCGCAGTGATTCCCGGTGAGACGTCGATGTGGATCGGGCGTCCTCCCTCAACGACCGCAGTCGGCCACGTCGCCGTTCTCGCCCAGTCAGGGTCGATAGCCGACGCGTTCATCTCTCTGGGCGGGAGAATAGGACTGCGTTACGTGATCTCGGCTGGGGCCGAGGCTGCGACGGGTGCCGCCGACTACCTCCAGCACTTCGCGCAAGACGAAGGCACCCGCGCGGTCGGGCTGTTCCTTGAGGCCGTCCGCGAGCCGGCGCGCTTCGTCCACGGGCTTGCCGCCTGTGCCGCAGCAGGCAAGCCGGTCGTGTGCCTCAAGGTTGGTCGCTCCGAGGCCGCCGCGCGAGCAGCGCTCTCTCACACCGGTGCCCTCGTTGGATCGGGCCACATCTTCTCCGCCGTGCTCCGGCGTCACGGCGCGATCGAGGTCGACGACTTCCACGAGCTTCTTGAGACGCTCGAGATCCTCGGACGCAAGCGCTGGCCCACCGGAACCCGGATTGCTGGTGTCTCCGAGTCAGGGGGCGAATGTGGACTGCTTGCCGACCAGGCTGAGGCCGCAGGCATTCCGTTCGAGCCGCTCTCCCCGACGCTTGTCGCCCAGCTCCAGGAGCGGTTCCCCAACTACCTCGACCCTGGCAACCCTCTTGACTCATGGGCGGTAGCCGATGCCGCGGAGATCTACCCCGGCTCACTCGAGCTGCTGGCGGCCTCGGGCGACTTCGACATCCTGATTGCGTTGGCCGACCTTTCCCAGTTCCGCGACGAGGGCAACGAAGACTGGTGTGAGTTGACCCTTCGGGCGCTCGCGAGGCTGGCGTCTGAGCACGGACTTTTTGGAGCCTGCACCACCGTCCACAGCGCCGACCCGCCGCGTCGGTTCCAGGAGCTCGCCCACGAGCTCGACCTCGCACTCCTGCGAGGCCCCCGCGACGCGATGCGGGCCGTTGCGCATGTGGCCAGGTGGCAGGTGCCCGTGCCACTCGACGCTGCGCCACCGTCGGTTGAGCAGATCACCGGCGATCCGGGCGCGCTGCCCGAGCACGAGTCGGCCGAGATTCTCGGGCGCTATGGGATAGCGTTTGCGCCGCATCGACGCGCCTCGAGCCCCGAGGAGGCAGCCAGGGCCTTCGACGAGCTCGGGGGCCCTGTCGTGGTCAAGGTCGACGGCGTTGCACACAAGGCACGGGAGGGTGGCGTCGTGCTCGGGCTCGCTTCAGCTGACGACACCGCTGCCGCGGCAGCGCGCCTGGGTGGTCGTGTCCTCGTCGCACGACAACTCGACGCCGGGACGGAGGCGTTCGTAGGGATGACGCGTGACCCCGACTACGGCCCGATCCTCGCGGTTGGTTTGGGCGGAGTTGCGATCGAGGAGCTCGGTCGGGCGGTCTCCTCCGCGGGGCCGATCGACGAGGCCGCCGCTCGCGTGCTGGTCGAGGAGGCAGGGATCACACAGGCGGTCGATGCGATCGCACGGGCGCTCGCGGCAGTGTCGAAGGCCTCATACGAGCACCCCGAGATCGCGGAGATCGACGTGAACCCGTTGCTGCTCCACGGCAGCGAGGCGACGGCCGTCGACGCGCTCGTGGTGCTGGGCACGCCGGCCTGATCATGCGCGGCACGCCCGGCACATCGACGCGTGCGATCGAGGCGCGTTGCGGCCGACTGAGCCTCGAACCTTGACTTACGGGTCAGGACCTGGATTGAATCCTCGTTCCGCATGACACACCCGAAGGATCGCAACGGACTTACCCGTACCCAGCTCCTGCGCCGTGCCGCGGTGGGCGCAGCCGGTGTCGGCGGAGTCGCGCTGCTCGCAGGGTGTGAGAATACGACCGTGCCGATCGGCGCCTGCGACACGGGCGGCGGCTCAACGCTGGCTGAGGCAAAGCCCGTTGGTCCGGGAGGGCTCCCGCTTCCCCGCCCCGACAACAGCGTGACGTGGCGGCTGACAGACGACAACCTTCCGATCGAGGACGGCCGCAAGCTCGAGGGTGGCGCGCTTCGCGTCTTCAACTACGCGGACTACCTCGATCCGGCCACGGCGAAGAAGTTCGAGAAGCAGACGGGTACGAAGATCCAGACCGCGACGTACAACTCGGCCGACGAGGCCGTGGCCAAGCTCGCCTCGGGGGCAGTGTCGTTCGACGTGATCGTCGGCCTCTCAGGATCGAACATCGTCAACCTGATCGCGCAGCAGCTGCTCCAACCGCTCAACCACTCGTACCTGCCGAACCTCGAGAAGAACATCTGGCCGCAGCTACGCGACCCGTTTTACGACCGCGGAAGCCGCTACACCGTGCCGTACGTCGTGTGGCAGGACGGGATCGGCTGGCGTAATGACAAGCTCGGCACCGATGTCGCCTCGATGGACGTTCCGTGGGACATCTTCTGGGAGTCGGCGCCGTACAAGGGGAAGGTCGCGATCCTCGACGACAAGCGCGACGCCCTGGCACTTCCGCTGCAGCGCGACGCCCTCCGAAACGGAACGCGGGTCGACGTCAACACCGAGGATCCGGAGCTGGTGCGCAACGCAGGTCTCGCCCTCGAGGAGCTCACTGACATCGCAAATATCAAGGTGGCCATCACCGACTACCAGACGCTGCCCGAGGCGAAGACCTGGCTCCATCATTCGTGGTCGGGTGACCTTCTCGGCGGGGCGTTCTACTACATGCCGAAGAACGTGAAACCAGACGTGCTCTCGTATTGGGGCCCCGAGGAGAATGGAGTCGTCCAGAACGACTTCTTCTGCATCGGCCGTGCGGCGAAGAAACCAGCGCTCGCACACGCGTTCATCAACTTCATGCTCGACGAGAGCAACGCCTACGACAACTTCGTCAACTACGTCGGGTACACCCCGCCCCAGATCTCGATCGACGCCGAGGCTCTCATCGCACAGGGTCTCATTCCCAAGTCGCTTGAGCGCGCGGTGATCCGACCCGAGCAGTTCGGTTCCGCGCAGCAGCTCCTTCAGCTCACCGTGACGGGCGAGCGGGAGTGGGACCAGGCATGGTCGAAGTTCAAGGCAGGCTGAGCACGTGAGGTGGACGTGGCGGCTGCTCGCGCTCCCGGGCGTCGCGTGGCTCTCGGTCTTCTTCCTCCTGGCCTTCTACACCGTGATCTGCGTTGCCTTCGGCAACCAGAACACGCTCTCCGAGCCGATTCCTTTCTGGAACCCGCTCGACTGGAACGTCGGGTACTTCCTCGAAGTGCTGCGGAACATCGCCGAGGGTGGCCAGTACTTCACGGTATTCGTTCGCACGTTCGTCTTCGTCGCGATCGCCGTCTTGCTCTCGCTGCTGATCGGGTACCCGGTGGCGTACTACGCGGCGCGACACGCCGGTCGGTGGAAGGGCCTCGTGCTGCTCCTGCTCGTGCTTCCATTCTGGATCAACTACCTGATGCGAATGCTGGCGTGGGTCAACCTTCTCTCACCGGACGGTTGGGGGACGCGATTCCTGCATAACGTCGGGATCGAGAGGCTGTTCGTCGAGCTCGGCCTCCTCTCCGAGGGTGGCGGCTGGCTCGATGGCCAGGCATCGACGGTCGTCATTGCCCTCGTCTACGGATACGTCCCATTCCTCGTGCTGCCTCTGTTCGCATCTCTCGACCGCATCGACGAGCGTCAGATCGAGGCCGCGCGCGATCTCGGCGCCAGCCGCCTGAGCGCATTCCTCCGGGTTACCCTCCCGCTCTCTCGCCCGGGCATCCTTGCCGGCCTGGTGTTGATCGCATTGCCGATGTTCGGCGACTACTACACGCCCGACATCGTCTCGGCCTCGACCAAGACAAGCATGATCGGGAACCAGATCGATCAGTTGACGAGACAGGGCTCCGAGAAGGTCACCGGTGCCGTCCTGACGATCATCCTCTCGGCCCTTCTGCTCGTGTTGATGGCCTACTACCTGCGGGTGACCCGGGCCGCGGACTCCGAGGGACGGGCGGCCGAGGCGTGATCACCTGGCTGAAAAACCCCTGGGGCCGACCGCGCGCGCTCGTGGCGGTGACCGCGCTCTACCTTGCCTGGGCCATTGTCCCCGTCGCAATCGCGATCCTGTTCGCGTTCAACGACGGGCGCTCGAGGACGACGTGGCAGGGGTTCTCGACCAAGTGGTTCACGGGAGACGCCGGCAGCGTGTTCCACGATCCTGCGCTGCAGGGCGCCCTCAAGCACACGCTCACGCTCGGTGTGCTCTGCGTGTTGATCGCGACGCCGCTTGGAGTCGCGCTCGCACTGGGGCTCCAGCGCTGGCGCGGACGTGGGTCGGGCACCGTCAACTCGTTCATGTTGCTGCCGCTCGTGACTCCCGAGATCGTGATGGGAGTCGCGTTGCTGCTGCTCTTCCTCAAGGTGTTGCCGGGCCTCGAGCTTGGGACGACCGCCCAGGCGATCGGACAGGTCACGTTTACGCTGTCCTACGTCGTCGTGATTGTCCGCGGGCGCCTCGTGTCGATCGGGCCCGAGTACGAGGAGGCTGCAGCCGACCTCGGCGCGCCGCCACACGACCAGCTCCTGCGCGTCCTTCTCCCCCTTCTCGCGCCCGCGATCGTCGCCAGCTCGGCCGTCGTGTTCGCGCTGTCGATCGACGACTTCGTCGTGACGCAGTACCTCTCGAGCGACGCAAGCACGACCACCGTTTCGATGCTTCTCTACTCGACTGCACGCGGGGCTCCGAGCCCGGCCCTCAACGCGCTTGCGACCGTCGCCCTGGTGATCACGCTCGCGACGCTCGCCCTGGCCTTCTACGTCTACAAGCGGTTCGCGGGTGGCAGTGACGCCGTCGCCGCCGCACTGGAGGTGTGACCGACATGCAAGGAGAGATCCACCTCGAGAAGTTGACCAAGCGCTTTGGCGACGTCGTTGCAGTCGACTCGATCGATCTGCACATGCCGCCGGGAGAGTTCTTCACCATGGTCGGCCCATCGGGCTGCGGGAAGACGACAACGCTCCGGATGATCGCGGGGTTCGAGCCGCCGACCAGTGGGCAGATCCAGCTCGACGGCATCGATGTCGCGCGGGTTCCCGCGCACAAGAGGAACGTCAACACCGTCTTCCAGAGCTATGCGCTCTTCCCGCATCTCGATGTCGCGGGCAACGTTGGCTTCGGGCTGAAGTACCAACGGGTCACGAAGGATGAGCACCGCAAGCGGGTCGCCGAGGCACTCGACCTCGTGCAGCTTGGTGCGCTTGGCTCGCGGAAGCCGTGCCAGCTCTCCGGCGGGCAGCAGCAGCGCGTAGCCC